>JAGYOV010000126.1 GCA_018399375.1 Dehalococcoidia bacterium | reverse complement strand
TTCGGGGGGTACGGGTTTGCCTTCGGAGAGGGCCTTTTTGATATCGAGTCGATGTTCCCCAAGCATCTTTCCAAAGGTTCCTTCTGGATTTATTCGTTTTTTTCCTGAAACAACATCCTCATACTTCCCTTCTTCATATATTTTAGCTTGGGTATCATTGCCAATTTCTCGCAATCTTGCGACCATTTCAGCTTTGGATTTATTAAACCATTCCTCCCTCGTCATCTGATAAGGCTCTTTCGCCTTGGCCTTTTCAATAACCTCTCGCATCTCTTTTATAGCTTCTTTTTCAGGCATAGTTCTTCTGCCGGAAAGAGATACTTGCTTTTTTCTCGGGTATCTATGAGCTACTCTTCCAGTAGCTTCATATTGCTCGATGAGAGTGTCTATTTCATCTTTTGGCTTTGGTGAAGGCTTTTTAGGCAAGAATCTTCGATCTAATTCGTCCTGACAAACTTTAGTTGCTTCCAGATCGCCATATTTTTTATAACTAGCAATACGAGATTTTAATTCATTGTCTCCCCAATTCCTTACAATGTCTCCGCTAATTCTTTGGGCTTCAGTGATAATAGGTTCTTTAGGTTCAGGGGCTACCTCACCTTCTGCCTTAACCTCCTTAAACGAATCTGCTATCTCTCGATAGAGATCTTTTGCTTTTTTAAAATCTCCATTAATTATTGAAAGAATGGCCTCTTTAGCTTTGCCTTGAAGCTCTGTCGTTGTTGGTTGTGCTTCATACTGTGACCTTAGCCTTTCCAGTTTTTCAGGTACATGCACCCTCGCAACTTCTATCGAATCATCAGGGTGAACATCCCCTTCCTTTTTAACTATTTCAATTCTGTTGATCTTTTCCTCAATGTAACCAGGATCGATAGTTTTCTTTTGTAATTCTCTCAGGATGTCTCCGGCTGCTTCGAGTTCATATCGTGGCGAATTGGCTTTATCCCAATCTTCATGAACTGTTTTCTCAGGATACTTTTCTTGATAAGCCCTTGGTTCAAGATTAGCGTCAGTCTCCCATGCCTCACCAATGATAGTATCCAGCTCATCCTCGGTGACCTCCTCAAAGTCCTCTAAAGGCATCTCTCCGGGTGCGGCCTCTTCCGGTATCTCCTCCTCCGATATTTCCTCCCACTCTTCTTCCAGGAACATCTCCTCATGGGGGATGGGCTTTATAGCTCCTGCGGCATCCGCTGCGATCCCTTCGGCCTCTTGCGCTGAAAGTTGTTCTTTTAGTAAGCGGGCACCTTCTTCGCTCTGTCGCAATTCCTCCTCTACGGGAAGGGTCTCCTCAAATGCGCCGGCACTCTCTTCAGCCGATTTCCGGGATAATTCGCCGGTGACAGCCACAGGGACCAGACCTTCCCGTATCCCAGGCGTTTCTACCTGGCCCATTTGTGCAATCAGCTTATCGAACTCTTCTTGAACATCTCTGCTTCCCGGATACCGCTGTTTTACTTGTTTACGGAGGGTTTCAAGTTGGTCGATGGTGAGATTGCCTTTCTTGGCCTCTGCTTTGACAGCCTTCAGGAGCTTCCGGTCTTCGGGATCCACAACGTCAAGGAGATCGATGATAGGTTCCTCTTCTTCCTTGTGTTCGGGCACTTCCTCCCATCCGATTATCTCTGTGTCATCAGGCGGTGGCCGTCTTGGGGCACCATACGTTGCAGCCGCTCCGGTGATCCCCGCTATAGGAAATACGGTGAGGGCCTGTTTCAGAGAATCGGCAAACATACCGCCAATATTCTTCGGGAGTTCTTCACCTTCAAGGTATTTCGCCAAAAGCCGTGAAACCACTTCCGCTGGCTCTTCCCCTGCCTCGGTAAATCCTTCCCATGCCCCTGCGCCGAGCCGTTTTATCACCTTTCCTTTAAAATCATTCCCTGCCTTGCCAAGGATCTTCCCTATACCAATGGCATTCAACGTCCCGGCAAGCACGGTCATAAGTTCTCCAGCCCTGGCCGCCTCTTCCTCGCTCCCCCCCTCATCTAATACTGCCTGATAGGTTTGAGAGCCTTCCATGGCGCCCCCAGTTGCGCCACCTGTTGCAGCCGCTCCCAATGATGAGAGCCGAGCTATTACCTGCGGACTTAGCTGGATAGCTCGTCCTCCTATCTGAATTGCTTTTGCCGCGCCTATGCTGGGGATCATTGCGGCTGCCAGAGAAGGCGCCATATCAGCCGTGTTATAGATCCAGTAGGATGGGTTGATAAGTAGTTCGGGGTTATCCCACAGGTTTTTTCCGGCAATGCTTTTGGGCGGACCCACAGCCTTGGCCTGCTGCTTGTAGTACTCTGAAACTTTTTTCCCTGCTTCAGTTATCACCTTACTGTCCAAGCGGTTTCCGAGCCATTGCATGCCTGCCCCTGCGCCAACTGCCAGTTGTTGAGTGCCGTGCAGAATGCCTTTCGGAAACGTCATCATCTCTTCGGCGCTGCCAAGTACAGGGATCTGCTTTTGAGTCCAGGGAGTTTTTTCAGGAGGAGCAATAATCTGCTGATATTCCTCTTCGCTTATCGGTTCCCAATCCTCTGAGGAAGGCCCTGCTGCCGGCTTTGTCTCTTCAAATTGCTCTTCAGGACTAACCTCTTCCCACTCATCTCCCTGGAGAGCTTCAGGCAGAGGCACAAAGCGTTTATCCCGCTCTCTATCAACTGGTATGCCGTATCCGTTCATTATCTCTTTGCTCCGGGTTCTGTTATGCCTGTTGTCGGCTTATTCGTGTAAACCTTTGCTCGTGTACTTGAAGGTCCTCCGAAATCGGTTACTGTCTCTATTCTTCCATCGGGATAAAGATTTTTTACTACTCCAGATTTTGAACCCCTACCCCTATAA
>JAGYOV010000125.1 GCA_018399375.1 Dehalococcoidia bacterium | reverse complement strand
TCTTCCAGTCGGGATGAAATCCCTTCTTGGGGCCAGCATGCTCGTATAAATGCGTTCCGTCGAAGAAACCCAGCCCATGTTCATCGGTGGGGAAATGAGAAGGGACCCAGTCCATAATTACTCCGATTCCGCGCTGGTGTAAACAATCGATCAGGTGCATTAAATCTTGAGGAGTACCATAGCGACTTGTAGGGGCGAAAAATCCTGTAGTCTGGTAGCCCCAAGAGCCGAAGAAAGGGTGTTCCATAACCGGAAGAAACTCTACGTGAGTGAAGCCCATTTGCTGAATATAATCGGCAAGTTGGGGCGCAAGTTCGCGATAGGAGATAGATCGATATCCATCCTCCGGTACTCTCTTCCAGGAACCAAGGTGCATCTCGTAAATAGACATGGGTGCACTGAGGCTATTGTATTCCTTCCTCTTGTTCATCCACTCCTGGTCTTCCCAGTGGTATTCAAGGTTCCGGATGATGGAAGCAGTTTTGGGTGGTATTTCGTTGTAGGAGGCGAAAGGATCAGCCTTATCTACCCTATAGCCCTTATAACGGGATATTATGTGGTATTTATAGAGGTTTCCATCGACCACTCCCGGAATAAATCCCTCCCAAATTCCCGATCGTTCCCTGCTTTGTAAAAAGTGGTCTGTTTTATTCCAGCAGTTGAAGTCACCGACAACGGATACCTTGCTGGCATTTGGAGCCCACACGGCAAAATAGGTCCCCTTTTGCTCATTGACGGTCAGTTGATGGGCGCCCATCTTGTCGTACAGCCGAAAGTGGTTACCTTCATTAAAAAGGTAAAGGTCATCCTCTGTTAGAAGGGTTATTTTTGTTTCTTCTGGCGGTTTTCTCATCTTCAATTTTCAGTCTTTCTTCCTGTTTTCCCAGCGTAACTTTTCCTCTACTGACCTCGGTGCTTGCTCCGCCTGCGAAGTTCATCAATGGTCTTTAGTATATCAACTACTTGAGGCAACCGACAAAAGCGCTCAAAAGTATATCGCGTTTTGCGCTGCCAATTTGGATACTCTTTGCTGGTCCCGGGTATGTTCTGGGGCTGTGTTTCAAGCCAGAGATCTTCCATGTTGATGAGAACTACCCGTGCTCGGCTGGTAGCCAGGAAGGACAGGCAGGCCGTGAGAGCAATGGATACCGCACTGCTTGTTGCTTTGTGTAGCCAGTTTGCATCATGTGGGAGGGGTGCCAGAGCTTTTTTCGCGCTCGGAAGCTCCTTTTCTTTCCCTGTAAATGTCCTGTTCAGGAGGTCTATTCTCCTTTTTCCCTCGTTGTTCAGGTTCTGCCAGAATGCCGCGAAAGGCGGCATGTCATGCGTATTAAGGCTGGCTATTGAACTGGAGGGAGCTGGGGGCAGTTTATTGCTAGGGTCAGGGGCAAGTTCATATTGCATGACATACATGCGCTGAATTTCATGGTTTCTCATGGCGGGCCTTACGTATGAGGGTACTGTTCCCATGTCTTCCCCGGCGATAATAACTTTGTAGCGGTGTGACTCAAGAGACAGTATGGCATATATCTCCTCTGCTCGATAGCGTACATATACTCCGCGTGAGTTTTCCATTCCTTTTGGAATGAAGAAAAGGCGGTGGATTCCCATTACATGGTCAATGCGGAGGATGCCCGCATGATGAAGATGATGGCGCAAACAGGCAATCAGGTAACTGTAACCCTGTTCCCTGATTCTATGTGGGTGCAGTGGGGGAAATGCCCAGTTCTGTCCGCTGGTAAAAACGGCATCTACAGGTGCACCGACCGAGATGTCGGGAATAAATATCTCGCGCTCATGCCACGCATCATAGCCGTTTGGATGTACTCCTAGAGGAAAATCCAGGTACAGTTGCAGTCCCTTCTGTCTGGCCTTCTGCGATATGCTTGTCATTTGCTGGTGTGCCAGCCACTGTGCATATAGATGGTAACGATTGGTTTCCTCGTCGTAATCGCTTTCTTGTGGAGAGCTCTCCTGTAGCCGGCGTGGCCAGAGTTGCCAGGAACTGCGCTGCCTTTCACAGGTTGCGCGGAAGCGGGCATAATCCTCGACCGCCGGGTTCGCTTCTACGAAATGATAGAGCTCCTCGAGCCGCCGGGAAGATTTGGCAAACAGGCAATGACATAGTTTCTCGAGAATCCCGCGTTTCAACTCCATCTGTCGCCTGTAGTCTACCAAGCCTGAACTGCGCAGGTACTTGAGTTCGTTATGAAAAGCAGGTGAGTTCATGAGGGCCTGTGCTGAATGGCACTCCTGTAGTTCGGGGAGCGCATTTATATCCAGGTAGAACTCGCTCCAGAATAAGCGACTGGTGGGGAGATAAGGACTGGGTTCGAAAAAATTATCCAGGAAAGTGGCCATTAGTGGCAAGGTAGCTACCACGCTGCCTCCCATTTCAGCGGTCCAGTTAATTAATTTGCCCAGGTCCGAAAAGCTACCGCTTCCCCAGCTTCTCTGGGCGTGCAGTGCATACAGCGGCAGGAAGATTCCCCATCCCCGGTCATCCTGTCTCTCTTGTGTAGTATATGCTGCATCGGGTGCTGAAATGATCAGGCTTTCGGCGCATTCTCCCTGCATATCCAGAGCAAGCCTGTGGTATCCCCATGGCAACTGATCGGGCAAGGGCAAAGGTTTGACTGCATATTTTCTGTTATCTGCGTACATAACGGTTGATGCTGGAAATTCAGTACCATGCCATTGCCATTGTAGATGTTCACCGCTCTCCAGCATCAGGCGGCATTCGATACTGGCATCGGCCACGCTGATGGGCAAATGGATCTCTACAGGAAGGGGCTTTCCATTCCATGCCACAATGACAGGTTCTAAGACTCTCTGGCATATTATCTTCTGTT
>JAGYOV010000124.1 GCA_018399375.1 Dehalococcoidia bacterium | reverse complement strand
CAGAGAGGATGTATTCATCAGAGCGTTGTAGAACTCCACTGGGGGCCAT
Organism: Dehalococcoidia bacterium; assembly: GCA_018399375.1. Classification (GTDB taxonomy): domain Bacteria; phylum Chloroflexota; class Dehalococcoidia; order GIF9; family AB-539-J10; genus M55B177. The sequence continues at coordinate 2,842 of JAGYOV010000124.1, read as the reverse complement.
GGGCATATCGCGGAACGAACGGGCCCATAGAATTTTAGGCGTATCTTCCACCGTAAGTACAGCAGCGACACCAGGGAGCTTCTCAGCTTTGGATTTGTCTACTTTCTTAATATTGGCATGGGGATAAGGACTGTGAAGTACCTTCCCCCAGAGCATTCCCGGCAGCTTTACATCGGGGACGTATCTTGCCTCACCCGTGGCTTTAAGCAATACGTCCTTCTGAGTAATGCTTTGCCCGACGTAGGTAAACTTCTGACTCATCTTATTTACCTCCCTTGTTCATTTGTGAGGCTGCTGCCAGAACGGCATCAATTATTTTTACGTACCCTGTACAGCGACACAGGTTGCCAGCGAGGTATGACTTGACCTCTTCTCTGGTTGGATTGGGATTTTCATCTAACAGAGCCTTGGCGGTGAGGATCATTCCCGGTGAGCAGAAGCCACACTGTATGGCACCGTGCTCCACAAACGCTTTTTGTAGAGGGTGTAGCTCTCCATTCTTAGCTAATCCTTCAATTGTAGTAATGTTCTTGCCCTTGACAGTTGCGGCCAGAGTGCAGCACGAAAGCATTGGTTTGCCATCGATCAAGACAGTGCAGGCTCCACACTCACCAGCTGCGCAGCTTATCTTGGTGCCGGTGAGATCTAATTGTTCGCGCAGGAGCTCATTCAGCGTCACCTGGGGTTCTACCAATAATTCATACGGAGTGTCATTTATCGTGAGATTTACGACTTCCTTTTTCATATCATTTCCCCCTTATCTAAGCCTTCGCTCTTTCTAACGCCGCACTTAGTGTGCGCCTTACCAGTACCAGAGTCGTTTCTCTTCTATATTCGGCTGTTGAGCGGAGGTCGCTTATTGGCTTAACTTCTTCCGCTGCTGTTTTAGCTGCAGCCTCTATTAACTTGGGTTCAACTTTTTGTCCTTTCAATATCTCCTCGGCTTTCTTTACCCTCAGTACCGTGGGAGCTACCGAACCAACAGCTATTCGAACGTCACTGCAGGTATCATCTATCATTGTTAATATTACTGCCGCATTGACTTTGGCGATGTCGGCTGCCGTTCTCACCAGTTTCAAAAATGCTCCGCCCGTTTTAGGTTGGAGTTTAGGTAGCAATATTTCCACAATTATTTCGTTGTCTTGCAGGACGGTCTTACCTACTCCAAGATAGAAGTTTTCGACAGGCACTATCTTCTCGCCAGATGGACCAACCACTCTGAAATTAGCGTTCAAGACAAGCAGTGCAGGAGCTACATCCGATGCGGGCGTGGCCACACAAAGATTTCCTACAGCAGTTCCTTGAGTCTTTACCTGAGTTGAAGCTATGCTGGCAATGGCTTCATGCAACACGAAATAATTTTTATGAACTAACGGAGAAAGCTCTATGGAGCGAAGGCTGGCAAGGGCTCCAATTCGCAGGCCTTCCGCGGTGTCTTCGATAGTCCCATTCATCTCTTTGGCCTGTTGAATGTTTACCATGTATTCTGGATGAATCTGACGTTTCCGTAATCTTGGCACCAGATCTACTCCACCTGCCAGTATCTTAGTCCCTGAGTCATGTGTTGATAGAATATCTACGGCTTCTTTGATTGTTTTTGGTTCAAAGTACTCAAATGGTTTCAGAGTTCTGAACATACTAACCTCCTTATTTTTTGATGTATGAGAGGGATAATGGTAAAGCTGAAAAACACAACATTTCCCTTTGCTTCCTTTTTGCCCTCCTTTTCTTTGTGTATTTTATCTCTGCCAACTCAGCAGAGCATTTAACTTTGTACAGCTATTTCGTTCTTCCCGAAAGCTGCGTTATATTTGGAACTCCGCTACACAATGAATAATCTCTGCTGAATATCAGTGCCGCTGTCTCTGGTATCATCTTTGACGGCAGGGTTTCTGCTCTCTAGCGGTCCATATAGAATGTGCGCATATAATATCATCTAATTTATATCTTTCATAGCGTGTTATGACAAACCTTATAATTGCCATAACCCAGATGATATATCAGGATGATATTGTACTCCTCCTGGAAATGTTGCACAATAGCTCAAATTAGATTTTTACTTAAAATGTAAAAGGTTATATAGGGAATACAACCAACCTGCAATTGGAGAGCATTCTTACATGATCCTGTATTCAGAATTGAATTTGTGTATCTCCGAGGTATGCTGTGAGAGAACTCTTCGTAATATGTTATGATTATGGTATGGAACAGAGTGCCGGATTTGAAGCGCTGAGTGCTGAAGAATTGTATAGAGATGGCGATGAAAGCGAGGCCGTGGGCGTAGGTGTTCAAATATTGCCTTGTTCAGGCGATGAAGATTGCTATGCTCCTGGTGGGTGTTCGGTTATGATTGCCCTGGAGGATATGCCTGAAGGCGTGAGTGTGAATGATGTCGTCTCGCATCCGAAAGATTACGAAGTTGTCGTAATACAGAGTTGCCTGTGCATGAAATATGCCCTGCAGAGAAAGAAGTAATCCTTTCGCATTCGGTGTGGAGCACAGGTGAAGTTCAGCAGAAGGACCTATAACAGCCCTGCAGAGCTGCTGGCTGATTTTCACTTCGTTCTGCGCACCGGGAAACAGCTGAAGTGGGCGAGGGAGAAGGGTTTGGTGACACCACCTTTTCGAGAGAGGCTGATGCTGGCGGTTACTGCAGTGCATGGTTGTCGCTACTGTTCTTGGGCCCATGCCAGACAGGCATTGAAAAGTGGAATTGACCGTAAAGAGATGGCTGAACTTCTCTGTGGCAGCGTTGAAGAGTGCCCTGAAGAGGAAGTAGTCGCTGTTCTCTTCGCTCAGCACTGGGCAGAGACAAATGCCAATCCAGATCCAGAGGCCGTGC
>JAGYOV010000123.1 GCA_018399375.1 Dehalococcoidia bacterium | reverse complement strand
CCCTGTAGAGCCGCAATAATATCAAGAGGTGGGATACGCGGATTAACATACATGTCGAAGCCTTTTTCGACAATGCCAGAGTGATCGGTATAGCAAATCTGTACTTCGTCCGCACCAATGTGCCAACCCGCATCCAAGTAAGCTACCTGGCGAATCGGCACAGCAAGGTATGATACTGTTTTACTTTGACTGGGACTGAGTGTGATTGTCTCGCTGTTATCACTGAAAAAATCGATATCTACCAGGCATTGCTGAGTAATCTGTGGGTCATAATGGGTAATTACTTCATAGTCTTCTCCGGATCTTCTTACCGCCTGCAAACTGGTCAGGTTGTCCTTAACCCAATCAAGCTGGATGGGTTCGGTTCCCTCGTTAACTACGGTTATCGACACCTGGAAAAAGTTACCGTATTGAACGACATCCCTTTCCACGGATATCCCTTCACGGGCTATCTCTATGTGGCGTGTCTCGGTAAGCTTACTGCCGTCACTCAAATGGGCCATCACTACCGTGTAATAGCTACCTAGCTCCAATCCTCCCACATCCCACGAATAGGTATAAGTGAGGTCGTCATCGGAAGATGGAGTCTAGGTATGCACTGGCTCTGCTTTTCCATCGCGGTCTATATCGATATACAGCTCAACTTTATTCACCGCGCGTTCCACTTCATGACATGTAGGAGGCTCATACACCTGCATCCATCCCGGGACTTCATATCCGCCTCCTTCATTTGAAACATATTCGTTTGCCCCGGAATCACTCACTCCAGAATTACCCATTAAAGATGTAATTAGTGAGTCAGTAACGAGGCAATTGTATTCATATTCACAGGCATATACTCCGATGTCCAGACAAGTTCCCTGCGGCACCGCACTACCGTTGAAGTAAAGGGTATAATCCGGATGAGGGAATGTTATCTCCAGTTCACCGTTAGCGGGTTCAAGGAGTGGCGTTACAGTTTCTCCAAAGATGGTCGTTAATCCGGACCTGTCGAACGCCTTCGCTGTCAGCTCATGGGATGCGAAGAAGTCTTCTCTCCCCATCCCCATGCTAGCTGGATCGAGATAGCCCTTATACTCGGGCATCGTTCCGGCAGAACCGGCATAGTCAACGCCGATCAGCTCACCATCTACATAGAACTCAACCTTCTCGACGCCCGTATTGTCGGAAACGCGAGCAGTAATCTCGAATAGCTGAAACGGCCCCTTCACCCTGCTTAGTGCCAGGGACGATATGTTCGGTGGCTCATTATCAGGTGGAGAGGTGGTCTCGAAAAAAAGCTCATCGCTGACGGCAACATTCTTGCTCGCATCGGCTGATTGAACGATGTAATGATATACCGTTAAAGGCGCTAAACCGGTCAGCGTAACCTCATGTCGCTGCGAAAAAGTTGCCCCTCCTTCTTTACCTTCATATTCTCCCGCACAGCTACCAAACTTCACGATGCTATTGCTATCCTCATCAGTGACCCAGGAAACAACCGCTGAGTCTGTTTCTACGGAGACGAACGGACCCTCTATAATTTTGGGAGGAGTCGTATCGATTTCCCAAGTCTCTATCAGGCAATTGTTGCCTTCGTCACTCTCAACAACATCTTCTCGAGAATCGGCACATACCGCGATAACACCAACTGGCGGTATAATCTCGCACTCATAGTCAAAACAGCGCTTCAGATGCTCGCCTGGCCTGAGGTCTTGACTGATAAGATCTTCCGCTCGTTCCTCACCGTCAATTGTCAAAAGGGTATAATAGTTCTTCGAAACTTCTATCTTTGCCCTGTTCATTACCTCATAACAGATTGTCCCATCCTGGTTCCAGATACTCGTAATTACCAGGTCCGGTTTCTCCGGCGGAACGTATCTGCAGCTCTTCTCCAGGCAATTATTCTTTTCGTCGCTCTCCTGTATCTCGCTATTGATATCGGCACATACTTTTACCCGTATGCTCGTGTCCTCAGGCCACGTATAGCACTCAAACCAGCCCTGGTAGCTGCCACCAGGTATCAGGCGCGTGCCTACATCATCGGTACACACCTCTCTCCACACATCACCAAACTCAACCATCAGGCCCGTATCGGAGTTTCCTGGTGCTACTGCTTTACCTATATTCTTTATCTCGTAGCCTATCCTGTCATCCGCCCTATCGCACGCAACCTCAGTAATTACAAGGTCCGGTTTCTCCCCTGCTGCTGATACCCTAGCGTTAAAATCATTTCCAGATAAGCTCATTAAAAGAAACGACGCCATCAGCAAGATAGTTAATGCAGTTGATAATATCTTTCCATTTGCCATTCCCCCCCCCATAGCTATGAGGATTATGCCCCTTTATCTTAACTGAACTCCAGGAAATAGCTCAACCTTTAATCAATATGGAAGCTCTCCGCCACCAGGATTTTGCGCTTAGAATTCGGCGGTTGCACTGAATTTCCATCCTTCAGCTTACAGCATAGACCCGGGTTTTCCCGCGGATTCGTTTGACATGCGGCCGATGCTCACCATTATATCCATTGCTTGGCCAACTTCACGCTGTAGCCTATCCACCTCCAACCACATTTATTCTTTTCCCCGCATGGATAGAATACAACTTGCCGCCCTCTCAAGTTCCTCACCGTAAGACAAAGAGGAAGAGTCGATACCATTCAGAAAAGAGCCTTTGAGATATTGTTCAAGAATTCGTCTTAGGGTTCAGTTCATCAATTTTCTTCTTATGAATAAACCTTCACTCGTTCAAATGATCTAGAAGCGTAGTTGTATCATGGTATTGGCCGATATCAAACTGAGGTGGTCCCTGAGATTTGGACAGGTTGTTAAGAGCGGGTTCTGCTCCATAAAATAAAAATACAGGAGGAGCAGTACATGAAAAAGAAGGATGACGCAGAGCTTGTCGCCCGGTTATATCAGCAGATTGGTCAGCTCAAGGTAGAAAGGGATATCTTGGAGAA
>JAGYOV010000122.1 GCA_018399375.1 Dehalococcoidia bacterium | reverse complement strand
AAGCGAAGTCGAAGTACTACTGGCCAACCATAATCCAGAGATTATCAATTTACTATCCGGCGAAGATCGCGTGGACTTCTCTGCAGAGTGCACTATTACCTGTGAAGCCCAGGATGCCGATTATGACTCATTGAGCTACGAGTGGTCAGCAACAGGAGGTCACATCTCCGGCGCAGATGCAGTGATCATCTGGGAGGCGCCTGAGGACGAAGGCAACTATACTATAAGCGTAACGGTAAGAGATGGAAAAGGAGGAGAAGCAACGGAGTCCATGGACATTGCAGTTGAGACCGTTCCAACTCTCAATATTGAGAAATTTTTACTGACTCCGGAAGATCCCTATCATTTCAGCGAACCGAGTGCCTTCGTTGATTTCTTCACCATTTTAAGGAACCAGAGTTGCATCATCGAATGCGTTATTAACGATAACCGCGATGCAGAGTACAAATGGTCAATCAACCAAGGAGACATGATTGCCAGCGGAGCCATAGCGGAGTGGATCGCGCCAGCCTATCACACAGATGCTATCGTTACCGTGGTGGTAACTGATGACTATGGTGAGCGAGTAGAAGCGCACATAAGTTTCAAGGTATCAGACTGTCCTGCCTGCTTCAGTCGCAACTGCGTGGGAGAAAAACTACCTCTAGAGTTCTCCCCTTAGTAAGCTCCATATACAACTTGGATCGGCTTAGATGTACCTGCCCACCGATATGGCAATAGCTCTCAACTCCTTCATCAGCCGGGAGAAGTCTGATGGAGTAAGGGCCTGCAATCCATCTACCAGAGCTTCTTTGGGATTGGGATGTACCTCAATGAGTAAACCATCCGCACCAGCAGCAACTGCGGCCTTGGCTATAGCTGGCACAAAAGAGTAATGTCCAGCAGCATGGCTGGGATCAACTATCAATGGCAGGTGGCTGAATCTTTTAACCACGGGAATGGAACTAATATCAAGAGAGAAACGCACGCTATTTTCGAATGTCCGAATGCCTCTCTCGCACAGGATAACCTTGTCGTTACCTTCTGCCAGGAGATAGTCAGCCGCTGTTAGCCATTCAGTAATTGTAGCGGATAAACCGCGCTTCAGAACTGCAGGGCATTTCTTTTTACCTACCTGTGTTAGCAAGGAGAAGTTCTGCATATTGCGAGCTCCTATTTGAAGGATATCGACGTATTCAGCTACTCGGTCAACGTCATGCGGATCTACCACTTCAGTAATGACGGGAGCGCCAAATCGTTTCCGAGACTCAGCCAAAAGTTCCAACCCTTTCTTCTCCAGGCCCTGAAAGCTAAAGGGCGATGTGCGTGGCTTGAAGGCACCTCCTCTTACAATACAGGCTCCGGCAGATTTAACTACCATGGTGGCTTCCATCAATTGCTCTTCGCTCTCCACAGCACAGGGGCCCGCCATAACCACTATGCGTCGCCCCCCGATTTCGATATCATCAACCGATACTATGCTATCCGCCATCTTGAATTCACGTGAAGCGAGCTTGTAGGGCTTCATAATGCGCGATACGCTTTCCACACCGGGAAGCACGGCAAAAACGTCCGTTGACAGCTTGCCCGTGTCCTTTCCCAGTATGGCCACCACAGTCTTGTCGGTGCCCGAGTTTAGCTGAACATCCATGCCCAGTGATCGGGCTCGATATATCACGTCATCTATTTCATCCTGAGTAGTATCTTTTCTCATCTCTACTATCATAATATCCTCCAATGGCACTAGGTCATATCACCTTTGCCTGTTCCCATATGATAGAAGATTTACACGCGCCAGGCAAACCCGCTGACTCTCGAAAAATATCTGGAGGCCGGGACTATGCTTGACCAGTCTGTCCGCTTAAATGCGCCATCTCAGCGGCAATAATAACCGACGATCAGATGCACTCTCTATTAATACATCCTTTCAATTCTTTTGCAGGTTCCTGCGCCGCAACACCAGCACGGCGGGCACGGATATGGCGTATAGCGATAAGAAAATAATGAAAGCCAGAGAATAGCTACCGGTAACATCATATATGTGGCCCGCCACGAGAGGACCAGTGGCAGTACCGACGTGCTCCATCAGCAAAAACGACCCCAAAATACCTCCATAATAAGACAATCCAAAGGTCGTGCCGGTAATCATCGACAGCGTTGGCAACCAGCTACCCGCCCCCATTCCCATGATGACAGAATATCCCCATACTAAAGGTGACGGCGAATTTAGCTCTACGTTCATGAGCAAAATTATGCCAATTATCTGCAGAGCGAGCCCTATGGTACAAGCATACTTTGCCTGAATGCGATCGCAAAGCCAGCCAAAGGCAATCTTACCAAAGGCACTCCCGAGGCCAACGAATCCTACGACACCAGCTACCATTGCCGCAGAAAATCCTATATCTTCGAGATGAGGAGCCTGGTTCTGCACAACTCCTACGTGACAGAATGCGTTCAAGAAGAAAGACACGCCAATCAGCCAGAAACTCAAAGAGGCAAAGGCCCTCCTCAAATTTCGCCCACCGGTATCAGCGAGCTCAATATCGCGGGCAATATCTTCCTCCGGAGATGCTGCTCCATCAGGATAAAGCCCCATATCCGATGGTTTCGTTCTAATCACCAGTAAAGACACGGGAACGACGGTTATTACTATCAGCAACGCCATCGAGATATACGATATTCTCCACGACCACGTGGGAATGAGATAGCTTCCAACGAGCATAGCCATTACCATACCCCCAACCCCCAATCCCGATGACATTATGCCAATCGCCAACCCCCTTCTCTTTTTGAACCAGTGAGAAACCGCAACGGTCGCTGGCGGTATGCCCATAGCCGCTCCTCCAATACCTACGACGACATAGCTGAGGTAAAAATGCCACAACTCCTGCATCAACCCCAACAGGGCAAAACCAGAGCCTATAGTGAGGGCACCAGCAAAAATGACCTTCCTTACCCCATAGCGATCAA
>JAGYOV010000121.1 GCA_018399375.1 Dehalococcoidia bacterium | reverse complement strand
ACTGTTCCATGGCTGTACCTATTGTCTTACTGCTGAAAGAAAATCCCCTTCTGAATCTCTAAACAAAGTGATAGAGATGGTGAAAGTTATGGGAGCTGTTCCCTTTTCAATAGATGCACAGGAACACGATGATCTCGTAGCGGGTATTAGCCATCTACCTCTGCTTCTCTCTGCGGCTCTAGTTTCATCTACTACACGAGACCCTTCATGGGAGAAAATGTCAAGACTCGCTGCCTCTGGATATCGGGATCTATCTCGCTTGGCCTCAGGCAACCCTCAAGTAAACGCTGACATCTGCATCAGCAACTCACATGCTTTACTCCACTGGATCGATAACTTCAAGCTAGAGCTGGACAGTTATCGTCAAATGATAAAAGATCAAGATGAAAATCTATTAAAAACCCTCACCAGCGCCAAAAGGGCAAGACAACAATGGTTAAACGAGGGAAAGTAACAAAGATTACTCGCCCTCGTCATCTCGAAGGAGAGATCGATTTACCCGGCGACAAGTCCATCTCACACAGAGCAATCATCTTAAATGGTCTGGCCTCAGGGAAGGCAAAGATAAGCAATTTCGCCCCTGGCAGGGATTGCGTATCTACGGTGAATTGTTTGAGAAACCTTGGCGTAAAAATACAGCCAAAGGGTGCGCCACTATCAAGTCATCTGCTCATTTCAGGAACTGGGGGGGAGCTTCAAGAATCTCAGAATGTGCTCGACGCAGGTAACAGCGCAACAACTATGCGCCTCCTCAGTGGACTTCTCGCAGGTCAACCCATTCTCTCTATAATCACGGGAGACTCTTCTCTACGCTCTCGCCCTATGGGGAGAGTACTAGAGCCCCTGCGCCTGATGGGCGCCAGCATATGGGGCAGGAGCCATAATTCACTCGCTCCGCTCGTAATTAAAGGAAGCCCCCTTCAGGGAACAGACTTCGACCTTGCTGTCCCCAGTGCCCAGGTTAAATCGGCAATCCTGCTGGCAGGGCTTCAAGCTCAGGGAGAGACTATCCTGCGTCACAAAGTTGTTTCTCGAGACCATAGCGAGAGATTGCTTCAACAAATGGGAGCTAATATAGTAATAGAGGACAAATCGATTTTTCTAAGACCCCTGAGTCAGCCTCTGACGCCCATTGATCTCAACATCCCTGGAGATATCAGTTCAGCAGCCTATTTCTTAGTTGCTGGAGCCATTCATCCCTACGCCAAGATAACCCTAAGAAACTGTGGCATTAACCCTACCAGAACAGGTATTCTAGATGCCCTGGAGGCCATGGGAGTTCAAATCAAACGTGAAAATGCACGCATGGAAGGCAATGAGCCCGTCGCTGATATCTCTATAGAAACGAGCGATCTGAAGGGCGTCGATATAGGAGGTGATATTATCCCTCGCCTCATCGATGAAATTCCCGTACTGGCGGTGGCGGGTTGTATCGCTAAAGGCAAAACCACTATTAGAGGAGCAGGCGAGCTGCGCGTAAAAGAATCCGACAGAATTGCCAATATATCCCTGGAACTCAGTAAAATGGGGGCTGAAATTGAAGAATTGCCCGATGGAATGGTCATAAATGGAGGCAAACCGCTAACAGGTACAGAAGTTGATAGCCATGGCGATCACAGAATAGCCATGAGCTTAGCCATAGCTGGACTAGTAGCAAAAGGAGAGACCATTATCAATAAAGCGGGAGTAGTTGAGATTTCTTATCCCTCCTTCTGGCAAAGCATAGATGTCTTTTCACGGACAGAGGACACATATCTTTCTACATCCACAGGATAATAATATGTCACCAGCAGAAGAGCGCAACAATTTGCTCATCGTTTTATCTGGCCCCTCAGGAGTAGGGAAAGACACTATACTGGACATAATAAAAGCTCGGAAATGCCCTTTTCGCTATATTGTCACTGCTACTACACGACAGAAGCGTGCTAATGAAAAGCAGGGAATAGATTATCACTTCCTATCGCACGAGCAATTCCTCCACATGAAAGATAATGGGAAGCTACTGGAGTGGGCAGAAGTCTATGGTAATTATTATGGCGTCCCCAGCGAAGAAGTAATAGAAGCTCTGTCTTCAGGAGAAGACGTTATTTTGAAGACAGATGTTCAGGGTGCTGCCACTATCAAGAAAGTACTCCCTCAGGCGCTACTCATCTTCCTTATGCCCCCATCAATGAAAACGCTGGAGGAGCGACTCAAGCGGCGCGATAGCGATCCAGAGGCAAACCTGACATTGAGACTCAAAAAGGCCAGAGCCGAAATAGATAAGCTATACCTCTTTGACTACGTCATCACCAACCATGAAGATAGGCTAGCTGATATCATAGCACAGATTCGAGCGATCATCAGCGCTGAAAAGTGCCGCGTCAAGCCGAGAAAAATCTCGTTGAATATGATACAGAGCAGGGGAAACTCGTTATGAGAGAAGCTGCCAACGCGATAAGTATTTTCTAGAGGGAGGAGAACGACCTTACTGGCGAGCATCATCAACAGAGACCACAACACAACTGCTATCCGCTGCTCGGCTTAAACGCCTCCCCCAGTCGCTGAGTGAGGCAACCACCAGGCAGATTTACCAATCTTCACTCTGAAAAGATATCGTTAAATCTCTGCTTCAGCTTTCAATATATCCGCTTTATCTGTTTTCTCCCAGGGGAGATCAAGGTCACCCCTACCAAAGTGACCGTAAGCGGCCGTCTGTCGATAAATGGGACGGCGCAGGTTTAACGTTCTTATAATGGCCTCAGGCCGAAAGTCGAAGTGTTTTCCGATAAGATCGAGCATGGCTTCGCCTGAGATCTTCCCTGTGCCAAACGTTTCCACGGTCAACGACAGAGGATAAGCCTTACCAATAGCATAGGCAACCTGAATTTCAAGGTAATCGGCCAATCCTGCTGCCACCAAATTCTTGGCAGCATACCTGGCCATATAAGCGGCAGAGCGATCAACTTTGG
>JAGYOV010000120.1 GCA_018399375.1 Dehalococcoidia bacterium | reverse complement strand
CTTGTCCGAATATGCCACCGATGCCTCCTCCATGAAGCTGAAACAGGACACTTGCTATCAGCGCGACTGTTATCAAGATCTGGCTGACTATAAGATAAGTGGGCAATATATTTTCCTCCTGTTTATTTCGAAGATGGGCTTATTTTCCCCTTTCCCCTTCCTGAAAATTCCCCAGTTCTTCTATCAATATTTGCTGTACTCGAGAGGGGTTGGCTCTCCCACGAGTTGCGCGCATCACCTGCCCTGTTAAAAAGGCAAGGGCTGATTCTTTGCCATTTCTATAATCGGCAACTGCCTTGGGATTGCCAGACATCGCTTGTTTCACTGCATTCGTAATCTCGGAAGCATCACTGATCTGGCTGAGCTTCTTTTCCTCCACTATAACGCTGGCTTTTTTGCCGGTATGAAACATTTCTTCAAAAACCGCCTTGGCAGCGGGGCCACCGATAGCGCCCTTATCCACCAGAGTGAGCATTTCTGCCAATTCCACAGGGCTTATTTTAGCATTTTCTATCTCAATGCCAACAGCGTTAAGAAGGCGGCTGAAATCTCCCTGCAACCAGTTGCTTATCATTTTTGCCTTGTCGGGCCCCATTATCCTGGCGCTTTCCTCGAAATAATCTGCCATCGCTCGAGAACTGGTTAGTATGCCAGCATCGGAAGGCGACAGTTGGTATTGCGCTATGAATCTCTCTTTCTTGGCTTCGGGCAGCTCGGGGAGCCTGTTGCGAATTTCCTCTATCCATGCTTTCTCCAGAAATAGGGGAGGAAGGTCGGGCTCGGGGAAATAGCGGTAATCATCAGCGTATTCCTTGCTTCGCTGGGTTACCGTTATGCCCCTATCGTCCGCCCAGCCCCGAGTTTCCTGGGCAATTTTATGCCCCTCTTCAAGCATAGCGGTCTGCCTTTTAACTTCATATTGCAGCGCCTGGTAAACTGCTTTAAAGCTATTCAGGTTCTTGAGTTCTACCTTGCCTCCGAGATCCTTGCTACCCAGGGGGCGGAGACTTATATTGGCATCGCACCTGAAGCTACCTTCTTCCATGTTGCCGGTGGATACTCCCAGGTAGCGCAGTATCGAGCGCAGCTTTACGAGGTAATCGCGAGCTTCTTCGGGAGAGCGCATTTCAGGCTCGCTCACAGTTTCCATCAGTGGAACACCAGAGCGGTTCATATCTATCAGGCTGTAGCTTCCCCTGTGCTGTGATTTTGCCACGTCTTCCTCTAGGTGTACCCTGGTGATATTGATTGTTTTCTTTGCTCCATTGCTGTCGATAGTTAGTTCTCCATGTTCTCCAATGGGAAAATCATACTGAGAAATCTGGTATCCTTTCACCAGGTCGGGATAAGAATAGTTCTTGCGATCGAACTTGGTATATCCGGGAATGTTACAGTTCAGGGCCAGAGCAGTCATCATCGTGTATTCGACGGCTTTTTTGTTGATGACAGGAAGGACTCCAGGCATCCCCAGGCAAACGGGGCAGACATGTGTGTTGGGGGGAGCATTGGCGTAATCGGCATCACAGGAGCAAAACATCTTGCTTCTGGTTAGTAGCTGGGCGTGAACTTCCAGCCCGATGACAACCTCATAGGTCATAGTTTGAGTTTAGTATAGCAATCTCTTGAAAAGCAGACAAGGAAAGCTCGAGAACTCTGCAAAGGGGATGTTAAGGGAAGGGGCTACTTTATAGTGACAGCGGACATAATGCTTGTTGCTTTGCAATAGGTCAGATGGCCTATTTCTCCACTTTTTCCAGGTCCGCCTGGCTGCCCTGGTCCAGGGAGACCTCGAAGAAATCGGTGTCTTCGTCTGGCAGGATCAGCAGTAAATCTTGGGTGTAATCCAGATAGGCAATAGAGTCTTCTGATTTGAACTCGAGCACATGCCCTCCAGCTTGTTGATCTTCGGTCAAGAAGTGGAGGTGGTAACCGGGCACAGTAATGCCTCCGCTATAAGGAGGAGAGCGGAAGCCTACGATCGTACCTTCTACGTTGGAAAATTCAAAGGTGGGCTGATTCTGGGTGACCTCAACCAGGGGAGGATATGGCTTCTGCTGGGCAGGAACGCTTCGCGTCTTCACGTAACTGAAGCTTCCTTTTATTTTGATGGCATAGAATATATTGGTCGAAGGCAGTATGCCGTCTAGAAAGCTTTCAAACTGCGCATAGCCCATGCCCTGCGCTAGGGGCACCACCTGGTCAACGTCAAAGAAAGTTACGCAGGCGAAGGGTGTCTCCATGGAATCATCCACGGCGTAGGCAACGCCATCCGCCTTAACCTGGTAAAAGTTGCCATCGAATCCCAGCATCTCTCCATCGAGGTTGGCAAAGGTCCCGATCCCGAAATCTCCGTATTGATGTAGGGTTTCAAAGGGCATCACTCCGTCATATATGCCTTCCATCAGAGCGTTTATCACGGATACCTGTGTCAGAGTTTCTCTCTGAGATACCGGGTTATCGGCGTATTCGTAGGGGGGAGAGGCGTGGGAACACCCTGCCGAGATAATAAGGAGCAGAGCTAAGAAACAAAGAGCAGCCAGAGGAATCTTTCGCTTCAAGAACATTTTGCTCATTGCATCTTTTATCTGTGCAGGGTAAATCATGGAAATTATAGCAGCATCCTTCGGAGAAATGAACGGTTGTCAATTGATTAAGAAGAGATATTACATCTTTATTTATCTGCCATGATGATAAATTGGCGGCCAGTTTTGATGGGTAACCTGTTGTATTTTGAGAGTTTCCTCTCCTCCGTGCAGGGCAGAGATTTCCATCGCTTCCTGTCGCACCACTGATCTAACTCTTCGAACCGTGTGTGGCCAACCCTTCTGTGTCCCCAGCCAGAAGTTGAAGTATATCGTCAGCTCTCTTTCTGGAGTCGTGATATTTCTCCACGTATTTCCTGCCCTTTTCTCCCATCTCTCTGCGCAATTCGGGGTTCTCCAGCAGCATCTTGAGGTTTT
>JAGYOV010000012.1 GCA_018399375.1 Dehalococcoidia bacterium | reverse complement strand
AGCTCCCTGGTTTGCCGGCGATTCCTGATTATCTATTTATAGTTTTGATTATACTGCCATTTTTAATGTCACTCATTTTATTTCATAAATTCCTGTGCTATAGTTTGCCTGACGTTTAGAGATCATTGATGGAGGCATGGAAATGTATGATTGGTTTATGGGAGCTGGTATTCGAGTATCAGTGATCATAGCTATTGCCATTATCTTATATCTGGTCTGCAAATTTATGATACCTAAGTTCATTCAACGGTTTGTGTCCCGCAAAATGGCTGGTGAACAGGAGACAGAAATTAAGAAGCGGGTAGATACTTTATCATCAACCCTGGTTACTGTTGTAGGGATAGTTATTTTGATCGTTGCTATTCTTACTATTCTTCCTGAGTTCGGCGTGAATATTACTACTCTCGTCGCTGGCATTGGTATTGGAGGTCTGGCTATCGCCTTTGCTGCTCAGAACCTGGTAAGAGACTTCATATCTGGTTTCTTTATTCTATTTGAAGACCAGTACAGAGTAGGCGATGTGGTTACCATTGCTGGAATCAGTGGGGCCGTTGAAGAGATTGGCTTACGGCGCACCATTTTGAGAGATCTTGATGCGAAAGTACATTCTATACCAAATGGTAAGGTGGAAGTTTCCACCAATTTTACCAGGAATTATTCACGCGTGAATCTCAACGTATCTGTTGGCTATGGAGAAGACCTGAATAGAGTTATTAAGATTATCAATCTCATTTGTCGGGAAATGGCTGAGGACCCGAAGTGGCAAGAAGATTTCATCGCTGCTCCCTCTGTGCTGAGGGTGGATAACCTGGGGGATTCGGGAGTTGATATCAAAATTCTGGGAGACACTAGACCAGCGCGTCAGTGGGATATAATGGGTGAACTGCGGCTGCGAATTAAGAATACCTTCGATCAAGAGGGCATCGAAATTCCCTGGCCTCATGCCAAGGTGTACTTTGGCAATGAACCGGTTATGCCAGGCAAAAACTAGAGGGATGCTATTTGTCGTACCTTTCCTGATGGGCAGCCGGCGATGTTGTGTTGTTAGCTGGTTTCGGAGAAGTCGCGCTTAATTTCTTTAAGAGTTTCTGGATTGCTCAGTATGTCGATTATCGTCATAGCCATTATTTTTGCTGCATCTATCATTTCTCTGTAGCCTTCCTCAGAGTTCGCTGCTTCAGCGAACTCTGGAGTATGCAGCGATATTCCGGGAGGGGCAATAGCTATACATGGATGTATACTGGGGACTGCCTGGCTGACGTTTCCCATATCCGTGCTCCCAATGAAAAGGGGGCTGGAAGTTCCGTTGGAGGAACGGCCCAAGGACTCCATATTCTTCTGAAATAGATTCGCCATGACAGAGTTATTTTTCATAGCGGAGTAAGATTTATCTCCCCAACTGTATTCCAATTTCGCTCCGGTTGCTTGAGATGCTCCCTGAAAGCAATTTAACACTCGCGTTCTCAGATCTTCAAGGTAAATATCGTCACGGGCTCGCACAATGAATTTGGCTGCGCTATGAGGAGGAACTATATTGGGAGCTTCACCTCCACTGGTTATAATGCCGTGAATGCGAGCTCCGTCATCGATGTGCTGGCGCAACGAGTTGATGGCGTTAAAAGACAGGATGAGAGCTTCGAGAGCATTTATACCCTGCTGAGGGCATGCTGCGGCGTGAGCTGCTCTGCCCCAAAAATCTATATTAAGTGAGGAGCAGGCTAGAGCCTGGACTCTTGTTGCGTTTTTGGTGTTTGGATGCACCATCATGGCTGCATCCACGTCTTTAAAGATGCCCTTTTGCAACATATCTATCTTGCCGCCAAAAGATTCCTCTCCCGGTGTCCCCAGGACCAGCAGTTTCCCCCCCAGGTGATCCATGATGAGCTTGCTAGCTATGCCTGCTCCCACAGCAGATGCAGCTATTAAATTGTGTCCACATGCGTGCCCCATCTCCGGCAGTGCATCGTACTCTGCCAGAAGAGCGATTCTGGGCTCCCCTTTTCCATATGTTGCTCGAAAAGCAGTGGGCAAATCAGCAATTCCTCTCTCCAGGGTAAATCCGCCGGCTTCGAGGTAGTCGCTCAGCCAGGATGCAGCTTTCTTTTCCTGGAAGCTTAATTCCGGAGAGTTATGGATCTTCTGGCTTAGCTGAATGAGTGGATGCTCCTGTAAATCTACCTCGTGAATTACTTTTGATTTCATATCATCAATAAACAATTTTCCTCCTCCAGCACTCGTACTCCGTTATGCCCGTTTCCCAACGGGCAATTGCATGATAGATAAAGTGTTATTATACTATATCTGTATATTTGTTTTTCGCATCACGCAAGTGTTTTGGAGCATTGCTGTTATTCTATGTGCCATGACTATCGAGGAAATACAACAGGGTTTCATCAAGGGGTCTATAGACTTGTCTCCGCTATTGAAAGATCCTATAGGCACTACTCGCAACTATGGGATAACTGAGATTGTCAATGAGCGAGCCAGCAATGCTATAGATGGCAGGATCAATTTTACCAGTACGGGTAAGGGCATACTGGTCCAGTGTGATTTAACTGCCACGCTACAGCTTACCTGTAGCCGTTGTCTTGATACCTTTACCTATACCATGCATTGTAACATAGAGGAAGAGTTCTTCTGTTCTGGTGATGCTGCTGGGGATTTAGCAACATCCATGTCAGGAGATCTTACCGCTTTTACGCTGCCTTATAACTGCTCGCTTGACTTGGGGGAGCTAATATGCGAGTATATCCTTTTGAACTTACCTATGAAATTATTATGTAAGCCTGATTGTGCCGGCGTAAGGAGATAGATTGTTATGCCACCTCTACCGAAAAGAAGATATCCTAAATCGCGACAGGGGAAGAGACGAAGCCATCTCGGGTTGGGCCTTCCCTCTCTGGAGCGATGTCCTCAATGCCATAGTCTCAAGCTGACTCACCATGTCTGCCCGACCTGCGGTAACTATAGTGGCAGGCAGGTAACTGAAGGTAAGAAGGCTAAAAAGAAATCTTCGTAGAGTATGGCCACAGATCCCGGAATAGCATACGTTTTTCCAGGTCAGGGCTCTCAGAAAGTAGGTATGGGGGTTGACCTGTATGAATGTTACTCCTCTGCTAAAGAAGCCTTTGACCAGGCTGATGATGCTCTTAAATTTCCGTTATCCCGGTTGTGCTTTAATGGCCCCGAGGAAGAGCTGACCAAGACGGTCAATGTTCAACCAGCGATACTTGTTACCAGTATCGCCTGTTTGAGAGCTATGAAGGAATCCAATCCGCAGTGGTCCACTGTGCCTCAATTTGTTGCAGGTCACAGTCTGGGTGAGTATACTTCTCTAGTAGCGGCGGGTGTGCTCACTTTGCCCGAGGCTGTTATGCTGGTAAGAGAAAGAGGCAGGCTGATGTATCAGGCCGGGTTGCAATTTCCAGGCGGTATGATGGCCATTCTTGGTTTGGATGATAGAACAGTGTCAGGAATATGTGCTGAGAGCAGAACAGAGATGTCCAATGTTAATTGTCCTGGGCAAATAGTGATCAGTGGTTCTGTCGATGCCCTGGAGGGAGCCAGGAAACTTGCCAGGGGTAAAGGAGCTCGCGTTATTCCCTTGAAGGTAAGTGGAGCTTTCCACTCATCCTTGATGGAGCCAATTGTAGCTGAATTTAGAAATGTTCTCTCCAATTTCTCGTTTCTGTCTCCTCGTATTCCTATAGTAGCCAACACATCTGCCACGGTATTAAAGGATGTCTCTGCTATCAAAGAGGAGCTCTCTACACAGCTTCGCTATTGTATTCAGTGGCAGCGCTCTATTGAGTATATGCAACGCAAAGGTGTGAATACCTTCTACGAAATAGGTCAGGGAAAGGTACTTTCTGGTTTGATTAAACGTATCAGTCCGGAGGTAAATACCATAAATATCTCCGGAAGAGAAGATGTTATTGAATTTTCACGTTAGCGGAGTGTGCTGGTTATGGCTGGGGCAAGGCGGCAAGCGCGAGTTGTAGCTCTCCAAGTGCTTTATGAAATGGATTGCACGGGGCATGCGTTTCAGGATATACTGACTCGCCTTTTTGATAGGCAGGATATACCTTTGGAGTCATTTGACTTCATCAAAAAATTGGTCTACGGAGTGATGGGAGGTAAACTGCAGCTTGATGCTATTATCAAGCGGTTTGCCCCGGCTTTTCCAGTGGAGCAGATGTCTGTTGTGGACAGAAATATCTTGCGCCTCGCTATTTTTGAAACTCTGTTCAATGATAATACACCTGTTAGAGTAGCCATAAATGAAGCCATAGAGCTGGCCAAGATCTTCGGTAGCGATTCTTCGTATCGCTTAATCAATGGAGTGTTGGGTTCAATGGCGCAAGAATATAAATCAACAATAAGCAAATAAAACTTATACAAGGAGGCACTATGGCAACTGTCTTTGAAAGATTGAAGAAGCTCATTGTAGAGCAATTGGATGCTGATGAAGAGGAAATATCGCCTGAGACATCTTTCATAGATGATCTGAATGCTGATTCATTGGATCTGATTGAGCTCATTACCGCAGTAGAAGAGGAATTCAGCAAGGAAGGCAATCTAGTAGAGATATCGGATGAAGAGGCAGAAAAAATACAGACTATTCAGGATACCATGGATTATCTTTACGATCATGGTATAACAGATGATTAAACTTCTGCTTGATCTACGTGTGGCACATAAATTCTGAGTAAGTGTGCCTTGCTCTTGTACTCTTATAGTACGCTGGGAGAAAACACGTATTGAGTGGTAGTTTTTAGCTCTTTCCTTATCAAAGCCAGTTGAGGTAGATATAACCTGAACTTACCGTCTCTATAAGTCAGGGTCATGCCGATGATTTTCGAGAGTACCTTTTCTTCTATATTACCCCCGCATATTGCTGCTGCTTGTGGTTGATTCGTCTCCACTTCTATGATAATGGGCAATAGCAAACTTTCCTGTTCATCTGTGCTCAGCATGCCGGCAAGGCATATTAACTCTTTCCTCTTGAACAAATAAGGTGTACCATCGTTGCATTCCACGTAAGGATACTTTTCACCCAAAAGCGTAGATAATAATTTCCTTCTCTTGGGCAACCCGGAATTCACTACTTTGAGCTCGCCCTTCAGACATGTTTGGAGTACCCTTTCGTAGGCTGAATCAGGGGGCATTTTCTTGGCTATTTCTCCTCAATCAACATCTTCACGCGCTTGAGCCTTGTTTTCTCCTCTCGGTCCCTTTCCTCGAACGTTAAATTTAAGAAGTCTATTGTTGTCTGTAAACTGGGGATGATGACATATTCCAGTGCATTGGTTATCCTTTTTGCCTTGTTTATCTCTTTCCCAAGCAACTCGAGGCTTCTCTGCAACTCGGCTATCTCTATTATAGCTTCAAGACATCTCTCAGACGATTGTGCTGCACGATCCACATAGGCGGATGTATCAATCATACTGTATCGTTTCATTGCCTTTTCGTCCCCTGTTAGCTCAAAGGAGGGAATTCTTACACCCGCCACATTTCTTGTTCCAGCAATTGCGCTCACTTCGCTCTCGGTAGCCAGCAGTTCTTTCTCCAGTGCCATGTATCCATGATATCCACTGGCAACTGAAAGAGATCGATATAACTCGCTGAATGACTCAACCAGTTTCTCTCGAGCTTTTACCGTTTCTCGCGCAACTTGTAAAAACTCCATCGTGAGTATTGAGAGCCTGTCTTTAACGATCTTCTGTACTCGCTGCGCCAGCGACAACCTGCGCTTTAGCTTGACCAGCTCAATTTTTGTTGGCCTGACCTTGATTAGCTGCTGGGACATTTATAGCAACCTCGTTTTTCGCATCCAGTTTGATGGGTTAGGTTATGAACTGCTTGATTTTCCTCTGGGCAGGTATTTATCGATAAATTTTTCGCTAATTAAGCGTAGTTCCTTTTCTGGCAACATTGAGAACAGATCCCATGCTATATCCAGCGTTTCCTCTACCCTCCTCTTCTCGAACTCCCCCTGTGACACAAACCTTTTCTCAAACTCGTCTGCGAAGGACAAATATACCTTATCTCTTTCACCTAGCGATTCAGCTCCTATAATGGTAGATATCTCTCTGAGGTTGCATCCTTCGGAATAAGCGGCATAGGATTGCATGAATACGTTGTTATGATCCTCTCGCGTTTTGCCTGGACCAATTCCTTCTTTCATCATTCGTGAAAGGGATAGGAATACGTCTATGGGTAAATATATTCCCTTCCTTTCCAGGTTCCGTGAAAGCACTATCTGCCCTTCGGTTATGTATCCGGTAAGGTCGGGTATAGGATGCGTGATATCATCATTGGGCATGGTCAGGATGGGCAGTATAGTTATTGAACCTTCTTTTCCCATAATTCTGCCCGCTCTCTCATATATCGTGGCAAGGTCAGTGTACATGTAGCCGGGGTATCCTCTTCTTGAAGGAATTTCTTCGCGCATTGAAGAGAGCTCCCGCAGGGCCTCACAGTAGTTAGTCATATCGGTAAGTATAACCAGAACGTCCATACCTTGTTCCCACGCCAGATAATCGGCTGCAGTCAAAGCTAGCCTGGGTGTTGATATCCGCTCTATGACGGGATCCGATGCGGTGTTTATGAAGGCCACCGTTCTTTCCAGTGCTCCTGTATTCTCGAGGTCTTTCATGAAGAAAGAAGCTTCATCGTAACTGATGCCAACAGCTGCAAATACCAGCGCAAATCTTTCTTCTTCTCCTTTTACTGTTGCCTGCCTGATGATCTGGGCCGCAATTTTGTTGTGCGGTAGACCTGCCCCACTGAATATGGGCAATTTCTGCCCTCTAACCAGCGCGTTCAAACCATCTATTGCTGAAATTCCAGTTTCGATGAATTCAGAGGGTGGCTGGCGCGCTGCAGGGTTCATAGGTTCACCATTGATTTCCAGATAGTCATATGGAATTATAGGAGGCCCCCCATCTATGGATTCTCCCATGCCATTGAAAAATCTCCCCATCATGTCAATGGATACCGGTAGTTTTAGCGTTTCTCCTTTGCATCTTATTTTGCAGTCTATGAGGTCAACTTCGCTAACTCCACCGAATACCTGTATTATAATTGCTTCCTTTCCAATGTCTATTGCCTGACCTCTTTTTACCTCGCCATTGCCAAGCTGAACGTCGATTATTTCACTGAGTTCTATACCGGGGATGCTTTCAGCTACGAGCAAAGATCCCTTGGCCTTATTAATTGCTCTCCCCTCTTTGATGTAAAGTGAAGATAAGCTCATAGGGTTCCTCCTTTATCAGCTACTAGCTCCTGTTCCATTTCTTGCCACAGCTCCTTTGCTTTTTGCTCGAAGAGCTCGTTGGGAATATCCTTCATCCTGGTTATTCTGTACACCATGGGAGATGATCGAATTTCCTCAACTCTCATTCCTGAATTCAGCATCTCCTGTGCGAGGTCGTAAAATTTCATTATAGCCGTAATCATGAGCCCTGCCTTTAGCGGCGTACAATAGGCATCGATTTCATGATAAGCGCTCTGCTGGAGGAAGTCTTCACGCAACATCCTGGCAATGAGCAATAATAGCTTGTCCCCTTCGGGCAAGGCTTCAGGCCCAACGAGCCTTACGATCTCCTCTAGTTCAGCTTCCTGTTGCAATATCTTTAGCGCTGCAGATCGGGTATCTGCCCACTCTGGATAGACATCGTTCCACCAGTTCCGAACTACATCGATATACAGGCTATAGCTGGTAAGCCAGTTTATCGTGGGGAAATGTCGCTTGTTTGCCAGGGAGACATCCAGCGAGTATAGGGCATCGACTATCCTGAGGGTATTTTGAGTGACTGGTTCGCTAAAGTCAGCTCCAGGTGGGCTTACGGACCCAATTACTGTTACCGAACCATTTCTTTCGGGACGCCCCAGGCATTCAACCATTCCCGATCTCTCGTAAAAAGAAGAAAGGTGTGATCCCAGATAGGCAGGGAATCCTTCTTCGCCTGGCATTTCTTCAAGTCTGCCCCCCATTTCCCTCATGGCCTCTGCCCATCTGGAAGTTGAATCGGCAATCAATAACACGTCATACCCCATATCGCGGAAATATTCAGCCACGGTTATTCCAACAAAGATACTCGCTTCACGAGCTACGACGGGCATATTGGAAGTATTAGCTATGAATATTTCTTTGTCCTGTAGAAGTTCTCCTGTTTTGGGGTCTTTAAGTTGTCTAAAACTGTACAGGACGTCTGACATCTCATTGCCCCTCTCTCCGCAGCCAACGTAGATGTTCAGATGTGTCTGGGCCCATTTAGCCAGTTGCTGCAGGGCAACGGTTTTACCGGTACCAAATCCTCCAGGTATTGCAGCCTTGCCCCCAAGAGCTAGGGGAAACATATAATCCATCACTCGCATTCCCGTAGTCAGCAAACCTGCGGGAGCTAACCTCTGTCTATAGGGTCTCGGTTTCCGTACCGGCCATTCCTGCTTGAGCTTAATTTCAAATACTCCACTTTCGTGTTCCAGTGAGGCTACAGGTTCATCAACGGTATAGTCGCCTCCCTTGATTTTCCGTATTGTGCCCTTCAATCCTGGTGGCACCATTATCTTGTGCTCGATAATATTGGTCTCGGTAACTGTACCGATGATGCTGCCAGGACCAAGTATGTCTCCATCTCGAACAGTCGGAGTAAAATGCCATTTTTTGTTTCTGTCGAGCGCCAGTGCTTTTACTCCCCGCTTGATAAATGGGCCACTCTCCTCAACGAGCGTAAGCAAGGATTTTTGCAGGCCATCGTAAATGGATCCCACGATTCCTGGTCCCAGCTCCACACTCAATATTTTGCCGGTCCCTTTTACCTCATCGCCGACTCTCAGGCCAAGGGTTTCCTCATGTGCTTGGATTATCGCTTTATCTCCGTCCAGTCCCGTTATTTCTCCTACCAGGCCCTCTTTACCTATCTCGACGACCTCGTAGACCTGAGAACCCTTCATCTCATCGGCTATAACTAGAGGGCCGGAAACTCTCCATATCTTTCCCATAAATTTAGCCTCCTGCTCTTATTACCCACGCTGTACTTGCTACAGGACAAGTCAAAAGGTTATTTAAATATCCACTCTCTCTGTCTCTATATTTCTGTAGCAACTACAGGGAATGTCCCTTTTTCACAGTTCTATGTTGAATCCTAGGAATTCCCTCATAAATGTTTCATAATGTTCTGCGATATCTCGATAGACTGTGCCAGATTTCGATGGGACCTCTACAATTACAGGAATTGCAGTGTTCCCTTTTTTAACTCGCGATACTATATCTTCCACATACTTCAGATAATCTTCAGATATGACCACTATGCCGGTATCAGGCTTCTTTACTGCTTCTTCCAGAGCCTTCCTGATCTGCTCGCGCTCATCTTGATTATCCGCTATGAGATAATATTCTCTGATGCCAGCAAGTCTCAACCCGCTAAGTAGATCTTTGTCTCCTATGACAACTATGTTTAACTCTTTAGCAGGAATCATAATTATGATACCAAATAGTCTTTTACTTCTTCTCTCGAAGCGTTATCCTTTATTGCCTTTAATATTAGCCTCAGGTTTCTTATTTCGTTCTCCTTGAGAATTATATACCACAGCATCACCAGAGGAGATAACACTCTGGGAGCCAGCATTTCTCTGAGCCATTTGAACCTGTACTTGTCGATAACGCTCTGTATGGCTGTAACGCTCTTGGTTTTGTCATAGCCAGCCAGTATCTCTTCTGCTATGTCGGTATATGGGGTTCCCTCCAGGTGGTGGGGGAGGTCATTCAGTTTAAGAGAGAGCAACTCTTTTACGGTATCTTCTCCAATCAAATATCCATCAGCGATGGTGCACTGATCTGCATTGACTTTCAAGCCGGCAATAATGTTTCTAGCAACGATCTGCAGATTTATGAGGTCTATCATCATGCCCATGGTTTGCCGTATTATAAAGCCGTCCTTTATTCTCATTATCACGTGCTGTAGACTCTTATAGTAAGCGTTATCCAGATTTGCTTCTGCTAGAGACCTCGACTCACGATTCTCCCCATCTGCATAGTTTTTCACTGCGGGTACATAATCTTTTAATCCTGAAACGGCGAGCATTTCTATAATAGCGTTAGTATTTTCAGCAGCAGAGAGCTTATCCAGCAAGCCTCTATCATGAAGCTCTCCTAAGGGAAGCAGGCTGGCTTTTCTATCGGTGGCGATGCTCAGTAAGGCAGCTTTAATATTGAAGACGTCATATTTTGCCATGTATGCCCTGGACAGTTCTGCCATATCTGGTGGCGAAAATTTAAATGATTCTGCGTATTTGATGCATGCGGCAAGATACTGCCACAAGATTGCATCCAGATCATCAAAAGTCTCAATGGGGAATTGCTCCAGATAGCTCCCAAGTTCAGTTTCTCTGATTAGTGCCATCGCTTCTTGGATGTTGTCGGTTTTCAACATCTCCTCCATTTGAGTCATGATGATGGTTCTGGACTCCTCACCTTTTAGATATGCTGAGATAAATGCGTGCTTTGCGTCAAGCAGAATAATGTTCATCTGTAACCTAAAAAAGTTCCTTGCTTATCTGTGGTAACAGTTGTGGCAACAACATCTCAAGCCTGGTCGCATATGTATTATCGATCCTGAGCTTTCCGTCTACATCTTCAGCTATAATACCTCCCTGTCGCTGCAGTTCCTTGATCTCCTCTATTCTGCTGGCTAGATCTTCATTGCTTGCAAGGAGTTTTCGCACTGAGGCCATGTCTCTGGGAGAAATATAAATTCTGGCCCTTTTTCCACCCAGAGCGTCAAGAGACTCGGTAAGCAATTTCGCGAGAAGGTGCTCGTCAGCAGTGAAATGAGATAATTTGTTCTCTGCCATGTCAATTATCCTGGTGATGACGCTAGATTTCTTAGCCGAAACCTCTTGACGTTCTTTGATGGAAGATCTGGCGTGAATTCGAGTGGCTTCTTCCTCTGCTGCCTTGCGTATTCTGCCCCTTTCTTCCTCAATTTTTGTCTCGCGCTGTTTTTGTGCTCGACTTATCTCCTTGCGGGCCTTCTCCTCGGCCTCTTCAATTATGGCATGGGCTTCCTCGTTCACTTTGGCAATGACGGCTTCATTTATCCTTTCCATTTTCCTGCATAACCTCTAGAAAAGTCCCAGCATGCTCAATGCCATAATGGTAAAAACTAGCCCCAGAACGCCTATTAGCTCAACAAAAACGGCGAGCATCATGGAGTTAATCAGGATCTTGCCCTTTGTTTTAGGTAGAAGGGAAATTCCTGCTGCGCATACGGAGCCTTGGAATGCAGCAGAGAACAACTCGGCAAAAGCAGCGATAAGACCACAGGCTAGTACGGTGAAACCGCTGCCGCCGGGATCCGGCATGGCATTGATTTTGGGGAGCACTGTTGTCAGAATAAGTATCAATACAATGAGTCCGTAAAAAGTCTGTGTCATTGGTAATGATGCCAGTACGATAACATTTCTGAACTGTCCTGGCTCTTCGGAAAGCGTAGCTGCTCCTGCGGATCCAGCGTTTGCTATGCCTATGGCAGAACCAGCTAGTCCCCCGGCCATTGCCAGGCCTCCTCCCATAATTGCCAGGGCTTCAGGGCTTATTATCATGTTTCACCTCCATTCGGAAAATTATCTGCTAAGCTTTCCCCTTGACGAATACGGGGCGATGTTTCAGGCAAAACGGGCTATATTCTCTTCCTCCACCTTCATAAAACTTGAATAGAAATTCTACGAAGCATAGTCTGAGAGAGTGAACAAAACACGTAATGCCACTAAGGACTAGGTTGACTATATGTCCTATCATCAAGATGATGATTGCCAAAAGGCCTCCTCCAAGAATTCTTACTATGCCTGATGGCACCATTTCGTATATCAAACCTGCTATCATGTTGAAACAGTAGGCTAGATAAAATGTAGCTAGGCCCACACCTGCTAACCGGCAGTATGACATGATATCTCCCAGGATACCGGTGATGTCGAATAGCCAGAAGATGCTTCCTAGAAAAGTGCCTTTCTGCATAATGGAAGATGCGATGATCAGTATGACTCCCAGCCCTACCGCATATAGCAAAATGGAATAAATCGGCGCTGTCAGAAAAGGTATGTCAATTCCAAGCATGGAATGTATGATCCATGGTATCCCTGCCAGCTGCAGGATAAATAAGCCTGCCTTGTTTATCATTATGGCTCTTTCTTTTTTCTTTATTCCTGCAATAAGTGCCAGTACATGGCCTGTATTTACATGTATGAGTCCTATTCCCAGCGCTAGCACGATGAAGGACATGGGATCATTGAGCATTTGTCTAATGCCTTCTACAAGTGCCAGGCTTTCAATGCCAAAGAAGGCATAGAAATCTCCCATATAGCTTCCGGTGAGCAAACCGATGATCAGTGCTACGCCGCTGCTGATATAGAGTATTCTCTGGAACAATTTAACGCCTTCACTGTCAGGGTCATCAACAAATAGATGTAAACCCTTGTAGGTGAACAGCATGATAATGAGCGCATAGACCACGTCGCCCAGCATGAGCCCGAAGAAAAAGGCAAAGGAGAAAGCGACCACAGGAGTGGGATCCCATTCCCTGTATTTGGGAACTGCGAATAGGTTTACTATGACCTGAAATGGCTTGATCTCGCGGGCATTTCTCATTCTAGTAGGAGGTTCTTCCTCTGGCTCTGGTTTCCTTGTATCTATAAAGACGTATTCTATATTTTGTCTGACCTCTGAAATTGTCTCGTCCCTCTTAGCTTCAGGGATCCATCCCTCGGTTAAGATAACGTATTTCGCTGCGCATGCTTTCTCCAGGACTGATAGTTTCTCACTTTCCGCTAACAGTGCTTCTCTAAAAAGGACCAGTTCTTTCAAGTTATCTCTAGTTTTACCCACGATCTCGTGGTAAATTTTGGTTGATTCTTCCCTGAGCTCATGGATTTTATCTTCAACCGTTGCAAAGAATTCTCCCAGGGCCATATCTTCAGCAGGTATCTCAATAACTTGACCTCCTCCCTCTCTAACCGCGTTTTCTATATACTCTTTGTGCTTTGTCCTGGCTATAAGATAGAAGACGATCTCATTATCGATC
>JAGYOV010000119.1 GCA_018399375.1 Dehalococcoidia bacterium | reverse complement strand
ACCGATGCCAGATGATCCTGGTGAACGCGATCAATGGATGAGAGAGGGAAGAAAGCCCTTCTCTATTAGGATTGGCTCCGGAGAGAATGCTACCTATACGCAGATCTGGGAACCCTTCAATTATGCGTTTATTCCTATGCTCACAGCATTCGATAAGGTTTCTAGGATTCCTGATGAGGAAAGAACATCGGAGGAGACTGTTAAGGCTCTCTTCTCTGCTGTCAATCAGGTTCGTAGATCTTGGATGGAAGAGACCTGGGCAGGTACTGTTATCTCCAAGGTAGCAGGACAAGATCCTTCACAGAACTGGAGGCCCGCTATTGTAGGGGCAGCGCCTTATCAGATAACGAAGTTTATTCCACTCTCTGGTTTGCTCCGCTTCGTGAATAAGGGAAACAGAGCCAGGCTTAACAAAGGCTTTATGGAGGATAACAATATCTCCTATGAGGATCTTAGCATTGCCTTTGAGAGTCCAGGAGATTTCCTTAGAATCCTCGCTATGAAGACTGCTAATCAGACCTGGGATATGAGCGGCGACGCTCTTAAAGCTGCGGGATGGGATGATGGCAGCATTCTTGGGCACATTCCTGGATATGAGGAAGGCATTCCTCCTCGGTTTGATATGTTCGGACAGCCTATTGATAGGAACACCTTTATGATGGGGATTGCTGATGGGAAGTATCCTGTTGAGTGGTTGCCTATTCCCTTTACTGACTTTCTTTGGAAAAAGAGAGCGCTGCATCCGGTTGACCTGGAATGGAGGGATATTGGATATTATCCGAGGGTTATATCGGATACCTTTAAGGGACCAGCTGGCGCTGACATAGAGCTAACGCAAACGCAACATCGCTCTATGGCTCTTTATCATGGAGAGCTTCTTATGCGTCATGGTGAGAAGATACTTGCTGGGAAAGGATATCAGAATGCTTCAACGGAGCAGAAGGTAGATATCTGGAGTAAGTTTGTTTCAAACATGGCAGCTGAGGCAAGAAAGAAAACCATGAAAACG
The DNA here is from genome assembly GCA_018399375.1 of Dehalococcoidia bacterium. Lineage (GTDB taxonomy): Bacteria > Chloroflexota > Dehalococcoidia > GIF9 > AB-539-J10 > M55B177. The sequence goes on along the minus strand of JAGYOV010000119.1, from coordinate 1,963 downwards.
TATCCTGAGATTGTTGACGAAGCTATTGAGCTAAAGCGTGAAGACCTTAGAAGACAAAAACAAGAGCGACGAATGAACAGACAACGCTCTCGATAGATCCTCTCTGTCCCTGTCCCCGCAAAAAGAGGTAGCAGGATTGTCTGCCTGCTACCTCTATCTTTTTCAAAACCGCGTTTTATAAAAACTATAAACCCCGGTTTACTTTTTCCCTGTATACCTTATGATCGTATCTGGACCTTTCACAATCAGCTTACAAAGCCCCGCCCTCTGCAAGGTCTGGATGAGCTTATCGAGCATATCTGTATCAATGTCTCGATAATATCGTCTCATTATCTCCGACGCTTTCACTTCTCTTTGGGCTCTTAACAGGTATACAATATCCTCGGCTATGTCGCTATCCCGCAGACGTCCACGCCCTTTGAACACCTTCAGCATATCCTTTTCAGCGCTCTCTAGGATAGTCAACGCCCTCTGGAAATCCTCACCTCTCAACACCATGTCATCACTCCTAGAGGCGGACATAGCCATTGTCAGCTTCCTTAGGTGAGTGGCTTTCCTTTCATTATACCCAAGCATTATCTTTTCTTCAAAGGGAGGATTTTTATCTGAATACTCATACCATTTAGCATAAGCAGCCATGAAATCCTTGCTCATTCCAAATTCTCCTCTCATCATATTAATATGTCTTAGGTCATGGGTTAGGTCTCCTCTCATAAGGGTTTTGTCTTTGTTCAGAAAAGGGAAGATATCAAGATGCTCCTTTTTATCTCCATAAACAAATACCATCCTGCTGCTCAAGCCACCTCCAATGGCATCCTCAGGCAGGCTTGTTCTAAGATAATCGGGTGTTGTTGCTCCGAATAGGTTCACCCAGACACCATATATCTCATCATCTCCTTGATGCTTTGTTCTGTATGTCCATCTATCAGAGCAATCATACCAATTACAGAGATTGCTGACTAATTCCCACTGATTCTGACCAATGAAGACAGATAGCTCTTCACTGAAGATCGTGAGAGAGCAATGCATGTCAACGCCCTTTTCCTCATTAGGCTCCGCTTCTAAAGAGCTAGCAAGCTCTCTGATCAGCATCTCTCTTGTTATAGCCTCCGCAGCCATCTTCACACCGAGGGCCTCGAGAAGCTCTTTGGCAGGTCGCATGGCCGTTCCCTTTCTGCTTCCAGCTGGACCTACCAGAACAATATACATATTTGGATATATTGGAACCTCCCATGTTGTGAAACATTTCCTCTGCATAGCAGCACATATAGTGCTTATTCCAGACCATAGCTTAAACTGACTGGGAGGCTCGTCATTTTTTGTATATTCTAGGTAGGCATCAAGCCAGTTTCCTAAGATACGACTCATTATTAAACATCTCCTTGATTCCCCTAGTCAGCGCTTCTTCATTGCTCAGGTCGAGGCCTTTTTGTGCATCCTTTCCAAGAGATGTTCCAGCATCCGCTTCTACAGGCACCACGAAACGCTCACCCATCCATTCCAGCGGTGTTTCTAAGCTCTTCTTTATAGTCATAAGGATGGCTGCATGCTCTTCAGGGCTATACTTATCCATAGAAATCTGGAAGACAACGCTATCATGGATTTGATTCATCAGCTCCACAACCCCACCAAATGTCTCATAGATGAATATCAATCCTCTCCTGTTGATGATATCCGCAACTGTTGATTGTGGTATATGAGCGTTGGCATCAAGAAAAAGCTCATTGCCCCACCTATCCAGGAATTTCCTCTTTCTCCCAAACAGATTAGAGAGGGTTCTGCTCTTCCTTAAGGTGTTTTGTATCCAGGCATGATATTGCCTTATACCTGGATAGGCTTGATGATACTTATCGATGATAAAGCGAGCTGTTTCAAGCTCAACCTCAAACCGGATGCTGTAGCTGTTAGCTCCTAGCCCATAATTGAGGCTATGATTGGCTGTCTTTCCCCAGTAACGCCACGT
>JAGYOV010000118.1 GCA_018399375.1 Dehalococcoidia bacterium | reverse complement strand
TGGTGACCCCACGTTTTTGAGCTATTTCAAGCAGCCTGACAGAAGGATCGAGTCCAATATCTATTCCCAAAGCATGCGTGAACCGACCGCTACCTGCTCCTATCTCAACCCATGGTCGGGGCAATGAATCCAGGATTTCCTGAAAGGCCCGCACCTCGATAGAAAAGATGAGTTCGCCATCTTTTTCAAACCACTCATCGTAAACTGAAGCGAGAGGGTCAAACAATGCTGTTTCACTGCGGTTTGTCATGATTCAATCTCCTTTGGTGACTCCTCCAGAAGCTGTGCGAGAGATGCTCCTGGTGGTACCATGGGATAGACATTTTCCTCTGGCTCTATCACGAAATCTATGAGGAAAGGTCCTTCATGCTCCATGGCTGCCTGTATAGCAGGGATCACTTCTTTGCTGTACTCAACTCTGAGTGCCGGTATGCCAAATGAATCAGCAAATTTAACGAGATCAGGTCCAGTTAAAGGTGTAGCCACATACTGCCTCTTGTAGAATAGCTGTTGCCACTGCCTTACCATTCCCAGATAGCCATTATTCAGAATAGCGATCTTTATCGCCAGGTTTTCTTGAGCTATAGCAGCCAGCTCATGCGAAGTCATCTGGAAGCTACCGTCGCCATCTATGCTCCAGACGATCCTGCTGCGATCTCCCATCTTGACGCCAAGAGCTGCCGGCAGCGAAAACCCCATAGTGCCGAGCCCTCCAGATGAAATTAGCGTATTTGGCTTATCGTAGAAGTAATGCTGGGCAGCCCACATCTGATGCTGCCCCACTCCGGTTACAATTGTAGCTTCACCATGAGTTGCCTCGAATATCTGGCGGATGACATACTGTGGAATAACTCTACGACTATCTCTTATTTCCAGCGAGGGATGTCTCTCTTTCCATTCGTTAAGCTGTTTTAGCCACTCTGCCCTTTTCACGGGAGTAATTGACTTATTCATATTCCCCAGTATCTGTCCTATATCTCCGACTATCGGGACATCAACGCGCACATTTTTACCGACTTCAGCCGGATCGATATCAATGTGGATAATGCGGGCATTGGGCGCAAAAGCGCTCACCTTGGCCGTAGCCCGGTCGTCAAATCTCATGCCGATGGCAATTACCAGATCGGCATTATCAACAGCCATATTAGCGGTTGCCAATCCATGCATTCCTAACATACCAAAACTTAAAGGGTGACTCTCTGGAAATGAGCTTATGCCCAGCAACGTCGTAATGACAGGGATCTGCACCGTCTCTGCCAGAACGCACAGCTCATCATAGGCCCTGGAAATGATCACTCCATGTCCGGCGATAATGACCGGCCGGCGGGCCTCATCTATCAACCTAATCGCTCTCTTTATCTGTGTTGAATGGCCTTGCAGCTTGGTCCTGTAGCGAGGTAAATCGATCTTAGCAGGAGGACAAAATTCAACCTCATCGAGAAAGACATCACGAGGTATATCAATGAGCACCGGGCCCGGTCGGCCACTCCTGGCTATACAGAAAGCTTCATGAATCGTTTGGGCCAGCTCCCCTGCATCCATAACAAGGTAGTTGTGCTTGGTAACGGGCAGAGTAATGCCTGTGATATCTATCTCCTGAAAAGCATCTTTCCCCAGAAATGCCCTGGCTACCTGCCCCGTGATAGCCACTACAGGAACTGAATCAAGGTGAGCATTGGCGATGCCCGTTACCAGGTTGGTTGCACCGGGTCCAGAAGTTGCCAGACAAACTCCAACCTTGCCTGTGGCCCGGGCATAACCGTCAGCGGCGTGCGCAGCACCCTGTTCATGCCGTACCATAACGTGATGAAGTTGAGAATACTGTGGAAATACATCATATAGCGGCAAAGTGGAAGCCCCGATTATGCCAAAAATAACCTCTACTCCTTCTCTTACCAAACTCTCGCATAGAATTTGCGCGCCGGTCATCTTCATATCAGTCTCCTTTCACATTTCAGAGTTGAGCAGGGTAATTCCATTAGCTTTGGGAATACGTGCTTCTTCCATATCTAATACCGATTAACAAACTTCAACCAAACAAAAAACCCCCGGAAGGCCTTGCGCTGCCGGGAGTTTGTAATTCTGGTTATCGACAAACCACTACAACGCAAAGCCTCCTTTGCGTACAACGACAATAGCTACTACTCCCAAAATCATCTTCCGAACAAAACTATTGCATTCTGTAGCGTAACAACTGTATTTCATCAATCCCACTCTCTCGTAAATACGATGAGGCAGTATAAACCCAGCAAACAGTCTCTGTCAATTGCCCGTGTAAGGCGGCTTTGGAATGAACATGCCTACTTTGTGCTTGTATTCGGAGTATTCGCTGCCAAATCGCCGTTCTAATTCTCTTTCTTCCCACAGCAATGCGCGCAGGTAGGCCACCAGCAAACACAGAGCAGCCACTGCCAGACCAGAACCTGACTTAAATCCAATAGCAGCGCTAAATGACAGGAGGATGCAGGACAAACAAATTGGATTCCTCGTATAAGAATAAATGCCGCGCTTGACCAGCACAGAGCTGCCAAACCCCATGACGACTCTCATAGGGCAAGCCTTAATCCCCAATACCAGGATCAATATGCCCAGAACTGCAAGCAGGGCACTCAGTGAATAGCTTTGCCAGTCTGCCAACGGTAAGGGAAGCGTGCCTGTCCTATTGGCGTGGACAGACACGATAATTACAGCTATGACCCAGGGCACTCCTAACTAGCCTCCAATGCTCCAATCAGTAATGGCAAGGCACAAATACCCTAGATACAGTGCTAAACCCCTGCCCGCCTGCATCATGACACTATAGTATAGGAGCATAGACCTGCATCTTGCAACATGCTGATAACACTGTTGAACAAAAATGTGAAGGAACGGTTCTCCGAGTACCCATGAACAAGTATACTTGCTCGTAAGATAGTTACGGACTATTATCGAAAAAGGTATCCATACTTCCTATAGCCCTCTTCTACCAGTTTCTCCACTGGAATGAAGCGGAGAGCAGCTG
>JAGYOV010000117.1 GCA_018399375.1 Dehalococcoidia bacterium | reverse complement strand
GATTGGACGATGAAAGAGCGCAGGGAACTCGTTGATACTGAAGAGGAATTGAGTGTAAGAAAACAATGTGACCTTCTTTCAATTCATCGCAGTGGGCTCTATTACATGCCACTGGGAGAAAAACCGGAGAATCTTGAAATTATGAGATTAATGGACGAACATTATATAAAACACCCAACAGCAGGCGTAATCAGGATGCAGGATATGTTGTTTGCATTAGGCATTATAGCAAATCATAGGCATCTTAATGCGAGAGAGTAACTTATTGATGCCAAAAGACAGGGGATAGAAAGCTAATATGCCAGAAATTGATAGCGCTCTTCCTGCTACCTGTTCGTTTAGCAAGGTTGCCAGAACATACAACCAGCACATCTCCATGCCCATTGTCATGGCATACAAAACGCCACTGCGCCAGTTCAACTTCAATGTACCCCTCCATAGGAAGCCTTTGCCAGGTCTTCAGGACATCTGATGCGTCGACAGGGGATAGAATTGCTCAGATATTCTTTATTCCCATCCCCTTCTCCCACCTGAAGAACCATCATCCGATATCCCTTCTCCTTGAGAAACATAAGCCTTCCCGCCATTGTCACAGAAATGCTGGAAAGTATAAAAATAAGAGTTGTTCCCCAGGTCAAATTCCCTTGCTCTTTCTGAAGAAAATCCTCGAACGGAATTTCAAAAGATGCAGTGACCTTGGCCAGAGATTCCAGTATGTTCATCAGCCGAGAGTTATCTCTGCCAGGGGGAATCCTGGCAGGTCTACCTGTATCGGCCATCATCGTATTAACGAAAAGTCCCGCTGCACTACCCTGCTGAATAACGCGGTTGGCTATAGAAGCAGCCGCGCTGATGCCAAGTTCAAACCCTGCGGGATCATAAGTTGCATTGTTCTGGAAACTATCAACCGCAAGGAACAGCGCTATTTTAAGCGTGGTGGTTGGCTCAAATACCTTTACCAGCAAGTTCTGGTGACGCGCTGTCGCTTTCCAGTGGACGTGTTTCAAACTGTCCCTGGAATCATACTCTCGTACACCTATGATGCGTGATGGATCTGCGAAGATGCGCCGTTCTGCCGCAGAATCTCCCATAGGGTGTAGCGGTGGGATTATCATCTCAGCAACGGGGAAAATCCTGGGGTACACGACGAGGTGCTCTTCCAGCAACTCGGTAGTTGAACGTCGATAGAAACCAAACATATCCCCGGAGGTGATTACAACCGGCCCCAGAGTATAATAACCCCGTTTATCACAATATAGTTGATGCCGCCAGCTCACTCCCGTATACCACAACAGCGAGGTTGTTTCACTCAACAGTCCATATCCAGAACGAGATCCTGGCCCGAGAGATATATTCTGAACGAAGTCCACAGGCACTTCATCATCTACCTGTATCCAGGGAAGAGGTAAAAGTTTGCGGTTAACGAGGCGTAACTTTATCTCAACGGTTTCGCCAGGGAAAACACGGTTTTCCTTCAGTGTCCGCTGGCAATGGACTCCCTTGAGAGAGAACCAGCTCCATAGCCAGGATAAACCTATCGCAGATAGAGCGAGCCCCAAGAAGATAGCTATCCGTGATAGTCCCATCCAGGCAGCTATAAAAAGAACTGCCAGTAATGTCAGGAAACCAATTCTTCCAAAGAGATGCCCTGCAGGGTGCAAAGAGAAGTATTTTTTCATTCAGCCAGCGATCTGCCGATAAGCCGAGCAGGTTTTTTCTTTAATAGAGTTAATAGAGCCAACTTTAATGCCACTCTTGAATTTCGCCTTCCCTCACAGGCCCTCTTCAACTTGTATCTTTCAGGAAATCAAAGCCCCATGATAGAATAGAAAAAACTAAGATACTCCTTCTCGAAAAGCTATAACACCAATTATATCAACCTGGAGAAACATCTAGCGAGAGGAGGTAAAGTGATGGGGAGAAGCAACCGATGGGAAGAACGAGTGAAATAAAAACAAGGTTACTGTCTGGAAAATTATTTCTAGTAATTATGTCAACTGTACTATTGACTATCACGGCAATCTATCTCCCAGGGTGCGACGGGAAGGCATACACCCAGACGCTCAAAATTACCTCCGAGCCGGTAAATGTCAGCGGACTTATTACCAAGGTAGAGTATTATCAGGATGGCGAACTGGTAGAAACCATGATCTTCATTGACGGCAACGGAGATAAGATCATCGATGGGAAATCCGGCCCCTCGAAACAGGAATGCTGGCCCGGTGGGTGGGAATGGTTCGATGATATGTATGCTGAAGTCAGCGTGGAACATTCTACCATGGAAAAGGCGGGTAACAAGGTGAAAATCCAGACCAGCAGTAATACTTACGAACTTCTACCAGCAGAATACAAATGTGGAGATATGTAACGCTACTGAGATCAGCAAAAAAGCACGTACATTATTCTGTACCCAGCAGCCTCTATGTCTGAATTTAACTTTCTCCTCGACTGGATGGTAAAATTGTATACTGAAGAGGTGTAATATGGGCGATATTGTGGATAAAGCTCAGGCATTCATTAAATGCAAGGAATGCCCCTGGTACAAGAACTGTCTAACCCCTATGCAAATCAATGCCGAGGATATCGGACAATTCAGAGCGATGATGAACGGAGCAAATATACCGGAACAGATCAAAAATGACCTGGACAAATTTATCGAAGGCACCGCTGTTACAGGGCAAAATATGATCCTGCAGAGTTGCCCCGTCTTCACACAACGATTGAAAGAAAGCCCCAAGTTGGCCCAACGAATCAAAGACATGATGGTAAACTGGGGGAACGAAGAGGAAGAATAATGGCAGAAGAACTAGGCAAAATAGAAAAACCGGAGGCAGAATCCTTCAAACAGGGCAGGAAAATATATCTTGTCCCACTGATATATTCCGGTGAAGGCGCACCTGCTGGATATAAAGAGAGATGCATCTCCTACTGGCAGCAGGTAGAGCAACATCTTTCCAACCTGGAGGTGAAGATTGGCAAAGTGAAGCATATTTATCATGAGTCCATACCTTCGGGCGACGAGGAAGGCATGAAGGTGATGGA
>JAGYOV010000116.1 GCA_018399375.1 Dehalococcoidia bacterium | reverse complement strand
TAGCGATGAGGAAGTCGGCATTAAATGAAAAACGGTAAGCGATCGAGCAAAGATATACTTGAACCCATATTGCGCCTGGTTGCATGGGAAATTACTCGCCGCTGCAATTTATTCTGTGCCCACTGCAGGGCCTCCTCAAAAGACGAGCAATATGAAGACGAGCTTTCTCTCCTGGAGTGCTACCAGCTAATTGATCAGATTACAAAAGTTGGCAAGCCAATTATCATCCTGACCGGGGGAGAACCGCTAGCGAGACCTGATGTGCTGGAGATAGCAAAGTACGCTGTTGGCAAAGGGCTGAGAGTGGTTATGGGCACCAACGGCACGTTAGTCACAAAGGGCATAGCAGTGGAGCTAAAGGCCGTGCCTGTATCACGCCTGGCAATAAGCCTGGACTTTCCCATTCCGGAGCTTCAGGACAAGTTCCGGGGTAAACAGGGAGCTTATCGGGAAGCACTTGATGGTATAGCCAATGCCCGCGAAGCTGGTATTGAAGTGCAGATTAACAGCACTATCACCAAACTCAACGTGGATTATCTGGCCGACCTTCTAGAACTTTCCCTTAAAGTGGGGGCGATGGCTTTCCATCCCTTTTTGCTGGTGCCCACCGGGCGAGGAAAAGGACTGGCAGATCAAGAGCTTTCTCCACAGCAGTACGAGGAAACGCTAAACTGGATATATAACAAGCAGATGGAAATGGGAGATTCAATTTTCTTCAAGCCTACCGATGCACCTCATTATATGAGAATTTTGAGTCAACGACAAAGCGAAACCTCTAGCAATGACAATGGTAGATCTGCATCTAGCCGCAACCCTATGCAGACCATCACTCGGGGATGCCTAGCAGGTATCGGCTTCTGTTTCGTTTCACATCGGGGCGATGTGCAGGGATGCGGTTATCTGGATATAGAAGCGGGCAATGTTCGAAAACAGCCTTTCAGCGAGATATGGGCCGATTCGCCTCTTTTTCAACAGCTTAGAGACCTGTCAAACATCAAGGGTAAGTGTGGCGTCTGTGAATACAAGAGAATATGTGGCGGTTGCCGGGCCAGGGCATACGAAATTACTGGAGACTATCTCGAAGCAGAGCCCTATTGTGTATACGAACCAACAAAATGGATAAAACAGACCAGATTAGAGGAGAAAGCTGAGCCAAAATGAAAAATTTTCTGTTTGAAGGCTTGATAGTAACTTTACTATTTATGGTCAGCGGTACAACAGTTTTAACCGGCTGTTCTCCCAATATAAACCAGCCTCAGGGCATGAACCAAGAATGGCAGTGGCCTGAGCAAGTCCATATCGCTGCGCCTGGTCAGAGTGGCCTGGCCAAATACGTTAGCTGGGCATCCATCATGGAAGCCAATACTGGCATGGCAATACGCGTAGTACCAGAGGCTGATCCAGGTAAATGCATGCGCTACCTCAAAGGTGGAGAAATGCTTCTAAGCTCCGCTTCCAAGAGCTCTCTAAGTAATATGATTGAAGCCATAGAAGACCACGCTACTAAAGATGGCGGCCCCTTCCAGGCCAGGATAGTCTGGATACATGATTTGGGAAATTCAGGTTTCTTCGTACGCGGTAACTCCGATATTGAGACAATCTATGATATCAGCCCAGGAGCAAGATTCTCAGTCTGGAATATGCGCGATTCCACACTCAATCCTTCCCGCTCACTTTTAGCATGGATTCAGCTCGAGGAAGAGGAAATAAATTGGGTGGATGCAGGAAGCTTCGAAGGCGCCATGCGAGCTGTAGCCGAAGGGCGGGCAGATATTGCTTTCGCTTTTCCCACTTCACCCACCCTTTACGAGGTAGCGGCAGCGCCTCATGGCATACGCTTTCTGGATTTGAACGGAGAGGAAGATCCTGAAGGAGCCCGACGCTGGCAGGCCACAAACCCGCTATATTCCTTCGGCCCAATCACTGCCGGCGTGCCTGAAGCAATAGGACACTGGGGAACAGTCGGTTATATCTTTGATATCACCACTGAAAGTGCCGAGCCAGAGCTGATTTATCACTTCGCCAGATGGTTGGATGAGAACTATGATATCTACAAGGATACCTATGATTCCAACAAGTATATGAGCATAGACCATCTAATGGAAGCCTTGAAGACTACTTACATACCAGTTCACGAAGGGCTGATTGAATATCTCAAAGAGAAAGGACTATGGACAGAGGCGCATAACCAGCGACAGCAGGAAAACAAAGCTATTTTTGATATCTACATAGAAGCTTATCGAGAGGCTATCAGCCTAGCTGAAGACAAAGGCATAGAGATAAGCCCAACCAATCCCCAATGGATAACCTTCTGGGAAACCTGGAAGATAGAGCACCGGATTCCAATGCCTGGCTTGCACGTAAGTCTCACTGAAACCGGAGAGAAAGTGATGCCCACCAGCAATACATGAATAAAGCAGCGAGTAAATTTGATATTTGGCCATAGAAGAACAAACCAGAGGTCTATCCATCACCCGCTATCAGTTCCTCCCAACGCCGGTTAAGATACTATACCTCGGCACTACGTTGGCAGCGATAGCTCTCTTTATCCTGTACTGGCTCGGTGTTCCTGTATTTGGCAAGGTAATAAGCGGCACGGCCTACTATTATCTGCTATTCGCCATCCTTGGTTTTAACGTATTCATCGGTTTGGGAGCCGGTAAGAAGAAAAGAACAGGTGCTCCTCCATGGTATGACTATCTCCTGTCTCTTTTGCTATCGGCTATATTGTTCTTTTTTCTCTATTATTCCAATGAAATATCCATGCGGCTCTGGATACCCGCGCCGTCCATCTTTCACTTTATCCTGGCTTTGATATTAGGGCTTCTATCTTTAGAAGCAGGAAGGAGAGCTGGTGGCTGGGGATACGTTGCTGTGCTTGGTGCCTCAATTATCTATCCCCTTTTTGCTGACAAAATGCCGGGAATATTTTATGGCTTTGGTCTTTCTCTGCAGGAGATATTTGCTGACTTTGCTTATGGTGCGAACGGTATGCTGGGATTACCAGCAGCAATGCTGGGGAAAATGATCCTCGGATTTTACCTATTTGCCGGAGTAATGCTGGGCTTTGGTGGCGGCGAGTTTTTTCTTAAATTAGCTGTAGCCCTCATG
>JAGYOV010000115.1 GCA_018399375.1 Dehalococcoidia bacterium | reverse complement strand
ATGTTGTTCGCCGATGAGCCAACGGCAAGCCTGGATGCAAATTCCTCCAAAGTTGTTCTAGAATTGTTTCAGGCATTAAATAAAAACCTGGGGCAAACGATAGTCATGGTAACGCACGAGCCCGAGGACCAAAAATACGTTGACAGAGTGATATGGCTAAAGGATGGTTATATAGAGAAAGAGACTGCGCCTCAGCTCGAGTAAGCCAGCATCTATATATATCCTTATTGCTTTCAAGAGAAAATGTGGCATAAATTAGTTCTGGCAGGAAGAACTAATTACATATATGAAAAAGAGAAAGCATTTTTGCCCTCTGTTCGAGATCTTGACTAACGATGACGAGTGCAGCAAGACTCCAAATTAGTAGGGATAACTCCCTGCTCCTGTTAATTGACATACAACAGGGGCTTATGGAAGCAATGAAACGTGACGTGCGTAGCAACGTGGAAAGAAATATAGATCTGCTTACAACTGCTGCTGCGATTATGAAGCTTCCTGTAGTCATTACAGAGCAATATCCTCGAGGGCTGGGCTCCACTCTGGAATCCATTCGACAAAACCTACAGGACCTATACCACCCTGTCGAGAAAACGACTTTTAGTTGCTGGAGCGAACCTGCTTTCCAGTCAGCCATGCATCCCTTCATCGGTAGAAATGTACTCCTCGCCGGAGCAGAGACCCACATTTGCGTTCTGCAGACCGCCATTGACCTGCTGTTAAATGGCTACCAGGTGCATCTGGTGGCCGATGCAGTATGTTCTCGCTATAAATTCGACTGGAAAACGGCGCTCGATCTCTGCGCTCAGGCAGGGGCAGTGATAACGACTACGGAAACCACAATATTCCAGCTGCTTAAAAAGGCAGGAACTCCTGAGTTCAAAACATTATCGCCACTGATAAAAAACAGGTAAACGTTGCTCAACCAACAAGATCCGCTATGCTGAAACGCGCAGCAACAGCGCGATGTGCTATCAATCAGATCTGTTGTCCCTGCGCTACCTTCTATTCCGCATGTTTCTGTCACTCTTGAAGCGCTCGTAGACCTCAATGAGGTCAATTTCACCAGCCCATACCTTGCCCACAAACCAGCCAGCGAGAACAAAGAGCAACAGTATAATGGCCTTGCCCACGCCGAAGATCAACACAACCAGCCCCAACACCAACCCGATTATGGCGCCCACGCTCTTGGGATTCAACCACCTGTTGTTGTCATCCATCAGCTAACCGCCAGCTTCTTTGATCTTCCAGAATCGTATTTGATCTTAATATCAACCTGTGCTACCGGCAAGCCGGTAAGTTGCTCTATGGCCGATTTAACTCTGCTGCGCAGCTCCGGCTCAATCTCGAGTATACTGCTCCCGAGATCGGCCGAGGTCCGGCACTCCACCATCAAGCCTCCTGGACTCTCCTCTACGATCGACTTAACATCGCGCACTCCATGTACAGCAACTGCAACGTGTTCTGACAACATACAAATGCTATCTATATCTACGGTAGTAGCGCCTTCATAAGAGGAATTTATCAACAGCGAAGCTGGTTTGCGTGGTGGAGTGGCTTCGATTGCCAGGATCCCAATCATAATCACGGCGATGATTGCGCTGACCGCTATGATGCTCACCTTGCTCGCACCGCTGGCACTTACAACCCAGCCCAGTGCTGATTTAGACCATCCAAACGGCAGAACATCGGGCGCGCACACCCCGGCACTTACAAGAAGAATTATCACCGTTGCTATCAGCGCCAGCACCGCCACCAGTATAATAATCAATCGATTGAAAATGGACATAAATATATTTACTTCTCCTCAAAGATTTCACACAGTAAAAATGCAGCGATAACTGTCTTTATTCCACCTTTGGCTCTTTCTGCACCTCCTGGTCCTGAAATTCAACACTAACGATGCGCAGATTTATCTCCTTGGCAATCAAGCCTGTGGTCTCCATAAGGCGCATAGCTACTCTCTTGCGCACTTCCTTAACCATATCAGGTATGTTGAAACCATATATAACGTTCAGTTGTAGATCTACAATGGCCTCTTTTTTACCCACTTCTACAGATATGCCAAACCTGCTCTTCTCTCCAACCCCACCCAGATGCTCAGCCAGAATACGACGAACGGAACTTTTCCCTAGTGAAGCAACTCCAGCAACTTCTTTAGCTGCCATCCCGGCTATTGAAGCCACAACCTCATCGCCTATAACAGTTTCGCCCGGCGTTCCAATCTCTTCTTCTTTCTCTACCATGAATACATAACCTCCTCACTTTAATTTATACCACCTACAAAGACCACGTCTCTACCAGGCTCACTCCCAAATATGCAGGAACAATCCTTTCAAATAGCGTCAAACATCTACGAGTTTAATCTGCTCCGCCAAGGATGTCAATACCGTGTTGATTCATGTCCTCGGCATAAGGAAGAACATAACGCCACCAAATCATCACCACAGTGGAAACAGCTAGAAATGTAGTTAAAATCGAACAAAAATATAGAAAGCCTATTTACTTTCTGGAAACAGTTGATATAATAGAAACCAGCAGGTAAAACTTCAGAGGAGAGTAAGCAAGTGAAAACGTGGAAACCAACAACTGCTGGGATCCTGATGATCATCGCAGGAATAACAGAAGCAACCGTTGGAATAACAGGAGCCATAATAAGCGGGACTATTGCTGGTTACACAGTTCTCCCCGTGCTTGGTGGAATCTGGGCATTTACCATCGCTCTCATTGCACTGGGAATAGTGGCCATTGCAGGTGGCATATGCTCGCTCAAGAGGAGAATCTGGGGGCTGGCACTTGCGGGCTCCATCTGCTCACTATTCGGCATCTGGTTTGTACTGGGAATACTGGCCATTATCTTCGTCTCCATGGGCAAGGAGGAATTTTCCCAGAGAGGAGTTTCCTCTTTATAAAGTATAAATGAGGAAATACAACTCAAAGTATCGGAAGGGAGTTGAGACAGGATGAAGCTAAAGTGTTTTTTAGCTTGAAATGGAGAACAGGCTGACATAAAGCTTGACTACTGGGCATATCTAATCTATCATGTATAATATGTGAGGATGTCTAAAATAGAACAGGCAACCAGAATTGCTCTTGCTAGCCAAATAAAGCCAGCTGAGAGGAATTAAAACGGTTGAGATGAAAAGAAAGTTTTTGGCGGTTTCTGTTGT
>JAGYOV010000114.1 GCA_018399375.1 Dehalococcoidia bacterium | reverse complement strand
GCAGCGATATCTTTCTCTGACTTTGCCTGCCATAGCTCTCCTCGTATACGAACATATCCCAAAGGAGAAAGTGGAGTTTCCACTTTACACTTTGTACCAATCAACGCCTTCAGAGAAAGCAAAGGGCTTTTACTTAACGCTCTTTTGCCCATCCAGTAGCTAACAGCAGAATATGCCCCCAAGACCACCATTAGAACGATCAGCGCCCAGATAGGCAGATACACCTCAAACCTGGGAAGCAGTTCCAGAACAATGCCTGCCAGTATAGCTTCCTCAATCAAGGAAGTTACAATGGACCAAACTGTATATCCCTTGCTTGGCACTTTCTCTTCCCGATCCTTGTTAAATTATAAGAAAATGGGCCAAATAGCGATATAGGGTAACTCCGAAATTCCCAGGAATAAACATCTCTTTTTCTTCAAGGGAATTTTTCACTAACAGGGAAATTTGACTTGTCTGAACGAACATGGTTAACTAGATATTAAATATGGTTAACCAGCCGAGAACGGCTATTCTGAAGGCCCTTAAGGAAAGTACTGGCTACATCTCAGGAGAAGCATTGAGCCATCAGCTGGGCATTTCCAGAGTTGCCATCTGGAAGCATATAGACTACCTGCGCCAGAACGGATATAGCATAGAGTCATCTCCCGCAGGATACCGCTTAAAGTCCTCTCCAGACCTGTTGCTACCATGCGAGTTCCCCGGAATGGAGCACAGAATTCATCATTTTAAAGAGATCCCTTCCACCATGGGCATCGCCCGAGATCTGGCCAGAAACGGGGCGGCAGAGGGAACAATTATCATTGCGGAGAGCCAATCTCACGGCAGAGGCAGGCTGGATAGAGAATGGCGC
This sequence comes from Dehalococcoidia bacterium, assembly GCA_018399375.1. Taxonomy (GTDB): domain Bacteria; phylum Chloroflexota; class Dehalococcoidia; order GIF9; family AB-539-J10; genus M55B177. The sequence continues at coordinate 2,316 of JAGYOV010000114.1, read as the reverse complement.
TCTTACGAGGGGGGCATTTACTTGAGCATCATCCTTAGACCACAGATCACCCCGGCATATGCGCCCAGGATAAACCTCATGGCCGCAGTAACCATAGCTAGAGCTATCAAGGATCTCTTTAATTTGAAGGCAGAATTGAAATGGCCCAATGATATCCTCATTGGAGGCAAAAAAGTATGCGGCATACTGGCTGAGATTAACGCCGAAATGGACAGGGTAAACTACATTAACTTAGGAATAGGCCTGAACGCCAATTCCATCATCTCCAGGCATGAAGAAAATGCTATCTCACTAAGGGAATTGCTGGGGATGGAAATCTCCAGAAAGGAATTATGCTATTCCGTGCTCAGAGGGATAGCAGAAATGCAAACTCTGTTAACCGAGGCGGAATTGCTTGAGGAATGGAGGGAACTCTCCTCCACCCTTAACAGGGAAGTGCGCATTACAGCATCAGGTGAGAGTATAGTAGGAAGGGCAATCGACATCGATGACCATGGAGCACTCATAATAAGAAAGGAAGACGGCACCATGCGACACGTTTTTGCTGGAGATTGTATCCATCTCAGATAGAACCGATGATACAGTTGATCATCATCGCCATCTACGCGCTAGCTATGCTGGGCATAGGATTGGGAATGCGCAAAAAGGCAGCAGACCAAGATAGCTTTTTCGTCGCCCAGCGCAGGGGGACTTTGCCCTTCATCACTGGCTCACTCATAGCTACAGCCCTTGGAGGTTCAGCAACGATAGGCATGGCTGGATTGGGATTCGAACAAGGGCTTACTGGCGCCTGGTGGCTAATCGCAGGATCTGCTGGCCTACTGGTACTGGGGCTCTTCTTCTCAAAAAAGGTGAGAAGTGCAGCACTTTATACCCTGCCAGAACTAGCAGAGAAACAGTATGGTCGACGCCTGGGCATTTCTGCCTCTATTCTGATTGTGATAGCCTGGATAGGAGTAGTAGCAGGCCAAATTGTTGCTGCCGGTAGAATCCTCTCTATAACAGGGATGGGCTCAATGACGCTTTGGATGATCATTTTCACTGCTGTTTTCGTCGCCTACACCATTCTCGCAGGGCAGTACTCCCTCATCCGCACCGATTTCTTTCAATCCGCGATACTTTTCATCGGCGTCTTTATAACACTAACGATGGTTGTCATTCGCGTAGGCGGCATAAATGGAATGCAAACCTCTCTACCATGGGAATACTTCTCCTTCCCTCTGAGTCCCAACTTCAATTTCAAGACTTTGTTATCCATCCTAATTCTCGTGGGAGCAACCTATGTTGTAGGCCCAGATATATATACGCGCCTGTTCTCCTCCAGAGAAGAAAAGACAGCCCAGAGGGCCACATTCCTTTCTGCCTTTATCTTCATACCTCTGGCCATTGCCATAACAATAATAGGAATGGGGGCCAAAATTCTCTACCCTCAAATATCTCCAGAGATGGCCTTCCCACATGTAATTAATACATCTTTCACTCCTTTCTTGGGTGGATTAGTACTCGCAGCGCTGGTAGCAGCGTTAATGTCTTCAGCAGATACCTGTCTACTGAGCCAGGGAGTTATCCTGACCCAGGACATAGTAAAGCGTTTTCATCCTGCAATCGATGAGAAAAGGACCATTCTGATTACGCGTCTGAATATCCTTTTACTTGGTTTGCTTGCTCTGGGATTAGCCATAGCTATAAAAGGCGTAATATCTTCTCTCCTTTTCGCTTATACTGTCTTTTCATGTGGACTGGTTGTGCCCATAATCGCTGGCTTTTACAAAGACAAATTGAAGGTAACTCCAAAGGGAGCCATGGCTGCTCTTGCAGGCGGTGGGTTGATAGGATTACTGGGGGAAATCCCTGGCCTCGACATCCCTCTAAAAGAAGACTTCGGACTGATAGGCTTTGCGGTAAGTGCTATCCTCCTATTCACAGTGAGCTCCTTAAGTAGAAACACGAACAAATTAGAGCGCATGATATAATAAGATGATGCAAGTTGCCATCATTGGGCTCGGTCTTATAGGCGGTTCCATCGGGCTTGCTCTAAAGCAACAGAGAGCTCTTCTCTATGAAGTGGTGGGCTATGTACGCCGCCAGCAAGTTGCCACAGCTGCGCTGGAGATGGGAGCCATAGACAGAGCAGAATCAAACTTCGAAGCCGCATTGAAAGATGCCGACATCGTTATCATTTGTACGCCTATACTCACAATAAGGCAAATTATGTCCGATATAGCTCGACATCTTCATAAAGGTTGTATAGTGACCGACACTGCAAGTACAAAATTTCAGGTCATGCAATGGGCTCAAGAAATACTGCCTCCTTCC
>JAGYOV010000113.1 GCA_018399375.1 Dehalococcoidia bacterium | reverse complement strand
TCCAATGAATTATTGTTATACCATCTTTCCGCTGTGCTCTTTATAAGCGATGGCTGGCTGGAGAATTGCCTCAGGGCAGAGACGTCAGAAGGATGATTTACCAGGTGGGTACAGATGATGGAGACCGCCTCACGAAATAGATTTTCTAGCTCTGGCCAGATGGGTAGTAAATCATGAAATCGAAGAATAGGGGGTATATCGATCTCAGAGCGCAACTCCGCTGCAATTGCCGCGATGTGCTCTTCCAACACGGGCAAGAATGAAGAACTTACCTTGAGTTGCAGCAAGTCTCGATGAAGACCGATGTAACGCGGTGACTTTTCCTGCCACTGTGGTAGCTGTTCCAGTACCTGGCTATCAGCCTGTACAGTCAATTTAAGATTGCTTCTCCGCTATCTCTTCGTACCACTTGCCGTAATGGCTTTTGGCATATTTCACTGATATCTTCCCCGTTATCATTGAGCGAAGGGATTCATTCATCCTTGGGTGAATTGCACCTAGCACGATGTGCACTATCAACATAGCACTCCCGATTATGAAGGCGATATCGTGGATCAAAAGGCTCCATTGGAAAACGGCAGGGGCTACAACTCCTTTGGCAAAGGTCATTATGGCTCCGGTTATGACGAAAAGCACTCCACAGACAATAGTGATGAGTTCCCATATCTTTTGGCCGGGATTTATGTGCCCCTGGGGAGGCATCTTACTTTCATCTCCGCCAAGGTAGTAATCAACAGCAGCTCTTACCCATCCAAAGTCTGCCTTTGTCCAACTAAAAGCCTCCTTTAAATATGCCAGGCAACTCTGACGGTAGGAGATGAAGTATAGTACCAGAACAACTGCTGAAATATAAACGCAAATTCGGTGGACGATGCGCGTCCATCCTGCTATTGAGGCAGCTCCCCAGCCGGGCACGAAAAGGATCAATCCCGTTAGCCCCAACAGGGCGATTAGGACTACCACAACCCAGTGGAAGGTCCTTGCTGGAAAGCTAAAGCGCATAACGCCCTTCCTATTGGGGTCATCGAAAAGATAATCGAAGAGAAAAGTACTGATAACGTCGCCGATGGTGTGAAAAACGGATGATATTAATCCTCTTTCTTTCTCATTCTTTGTCATTTGCTTGCTCCTCCTGGACCATTCTTGCTCGAGCAACCACCGATGCCGTTAGAATACCTGCGCCTGCAAGTAAACCCAAGCCTATTCCTGCCCACTTTTCAATGGGCAGCGCGGTAGCAGCGGCAGGATATTGCGGGTCATCGGGGAAATCATATGCCTCGGGTTTTCTGTCAAGAACGTACATCATGTGCAGACCACCGAGCTCGTGCTCTCCGTAGAGGTTGGCATCGGGATGACTTGCTTTCAATGCTGCGACTCTCTCCCTTCCTTCTATTACCAGATCGTCCCTCTCACCGAACTTTATTGCTCCCGTGGGGCATACTTTGGCACAGGCAGGTTCCAGTCCGTTGCTCACGCGGTCATAGCAAAAATCGCATTTGCCGCCCATCTTACCCGTTCCCAGTAACTTGTTAATGTGATCATCCATCCTTGGTATGTGGAAGGGGCAGAACTCAACGCAATAACCGCATCCCGTGCACCTGTTTTCGTCATAAGTGACGAACCCGAGATATGGATCTCGCCTGAGGGCTCCGGATGGGCAGACATTGACACATGCTGCCTCAGTGCAGTGCATGCACTGGTGCTTGCTGAAGAGCCATTTCAGAGTGCCATTGTCATCGAGTTCTTCGAATTTAATTTTGGTCCAGGTACTGGCTGAAAGGTCAGGCGGGTTTTCAAATGTCCCCATGTTATGAGTCTTTTCCGCTGGAAGATCGTGCCACTGCTTGCAGGCAATCTGGCATGCGCGGCAACCAATACACAGGGTAACGTCGTTTAGCATTGCTTTAGCCATTATGTTCCTCCATTGCTATAGATGTACCAGTTTTCTTCATAATGCGACCTTTCTATATATTTTATATCTTTTGTCTTTATCCTGGAAGGACGTTGCACAGGAAGGCCTTGTACTCGGGGATCGTAGTATTGGCATCGCCGATGTTCGCCGTGAGAATATTGGCGCTATCGCCAGTTGACAATCCCATATAACCCCAGTGCCATGGCATGCCAATCTCATGAACTTTTTTCCCTCCAATTGTGAAAGGCGTAAAGCGCTTGGTAACCATGGCTACCGCCTGAATTTTTCCTCTAGCTGACTCTACAGTAATTTTCCCTCCGTTAATGATGCCTTTTTCCCGAGCCAGCTCCTCGCCTACTTCGACGAACATCTCCGGCATGAGTTCTATCAGCCAGGGCAGATTCCTCGTCATCTGTCCCGCCTGCCAGTGTTCTGAGAGGCGAAAAGTAGTACAGATAATGGGAAATTTATCTGCTTCGCCTTTGAAATCCATGTCGGATTCCCATATTGTGATTGCGGGATCGTTTTGAGTTCCTGACATGATATTCTGTACTGGGCTTTCCCATGGCTCATAGTGCTCCGGCAGGGGGCCGTCTTTAAGAGCTTTGCCTAGGGCGAAGAGACATCCTCTTCCTTCAGCAGCCATGATGAAAGGAAGTCGGGTTCCTTCATATGACATTGGTGGCCAGCCTCCGTCGGGAACATCGCCATCCCACCTGGAAAATATAGAGTTCCAGGCAATCACCGCTGCCTCCGGGTTCCAGGGATTTCCATCGAGGTCAACAGAAGCCCTGTTGTAGAGGATACGGCGGTTCACTGGCCAGCTCCATGACCAGTTGGGGAATAGTCCAATGTTTGCTTGAGATATCGTCTGCGTCAGATCCCGCCGGGCTGCCATGTTACCCTCTTCGGTGTAGCTGCCACAGTAAAGCCAATTGCCTGCAGAGGTAGAACCATCGCCCTGGAGATTGACGAAGCTGGATAAGAGCTTGCCAGTTGTAAGGTCATAGCCATTGATTTCTCTGGCTACCTGATGGACATCTGGTTCATGGCCATAATCCCAGGTCATATTCAGGATGGGATCAGGGTAGGTTCCTCCCTCTTCAACGTAGAGCTCTTTCAGTTTTTCAACGATCCTGGTAAATATCCAGAGGTCCGTTTGTGCCATTTCAGGAGCATTGCAGCAAGTATAGCGCCATTGGCTCCATCTGCCGCTGTTGGTAATGCTGCCTTCCTTTTCTAGGGAAGCTTTGGCGGGGAGAAGGA
>JAGYOV010000112.1 GCA_018399375.1 Dehalococcoidia bacterium | reverse complement strand
ATGGTGCTGGCGCATATCTCTGGCAAGATGAGAAAACACTATATCAAAATTCTGCCTGGTGATAGAGTGCTGGTGGAGCTTTCGCCTTATGACTTGAGTAGAGGAAGAATTACTTACCGGCTGAAATGATTTCTTCTTTGACAAATCTGGTAAATAAGCTTAAGATATGTGGTCTGTGTGACACGTTAAGACATAGAGGTAATAAATGAAAGTATCAGCTTCAGTAAAGAAACGTTGCGCAAAGTGCCAGATCATACGGCGGAGAGGCGTGGTCATGGTTATTTGCGAGAATCCCAGGCATAAGCAGAGGCAGGGATAGGGAAAGATGCCACGCATTGCAGGTGTAGATATTCCGAAGGATAAGCCCATCTGGGTAGCATTGCAATATATATACGGCATAGGGAAGGCATCCAGCCAGCAAATTTTGGCCGATGCGGGTGTTGAGCCCACTATCAGGGCTAAAGATCTCAATGATGAACAAGTTGGTGGCATTCAGACTGTCATTACGCAGAGTTACAAGGTTGAAGGTGACCTTAGAAGAGAGGTCCAGTCTGACATAAAACGCCTTATTGAAATTAGCTGTACGCGAGGTTTGCGTCACCGCATGAATTTGCCCGTTCACGGTCAGAGGACACGCACCAATGCTCGAACCAAGAAAGGTGCCAGAAAGACGGTAGCAGGCAGAGGACAAAGGCGCGGCGTTGCTAAGAAGTAGGAGGATTGCATCTAGATATGGCCAGTAATAAGCCAGCCAGGAAAGTAAGAAGAGCCCGCAAGAAGGTAGTTGAAGGTAAAGCCTTTATCCAATCTACCTTCAATAATACCATCATCACTATAACCGATCTTCAGGGCAATGTCATTGCCTGGGGGAGTGCCGGTACGGGAGGATTTAAAGGTTCTCGGAAGGGTACGCCCTATGCTGCGCAGCTGGCAGCTCAAGGTGCAGCCAAGAGAGCAATGGATGATGGATTGCGTCGCCTGGAAGTCTACATAAAGGGACCTGGGAGTGGAAGGGAAGCAGCTATCCGTGCCCTGCAAGCTTCGGGCATTACAGTTAGCAGCATCAGAGATGTAACTCCCATTCCTCATGATGGTTGCCGCCCCCGGGGAAAGAGGAGAGTATAGCTATGGCGCGCTACACGGGTCCAGTTTGTCGTAAGTGTCGTGCTCTCAACGAGAAGTTGATGCTCAAGGGCGATAAATGTTTCAGCCCTAAATGCCCTCTGGAGAGAAAAGCCGCCCAGACGTCTCGTTCCAAGTTTCGCCGTAGAATTTCTGATCGGGGCATCCAGCTTCAGGAGAAGCAGAAGGTGCGCTTCAGTTATGGTCTTATGGAGAAGCAGTTCCATGGATTTTTCGATAGAGCGCGGAAGTTGTCCGGCGTGACGGGAGACAATTTTATAACGCTATTGGAGAGGCGGCTCGACAACGTCGTTTATCGAGCTGGCTTTGCGGACTCTCGCTCTCAGGCGAGGCAGATAGTGCGCCATGGGCATATAGTTGTCAATGATCACAAGGTGGATATACCTTCATATTTGGTAAGAGAAGGAGATGTTATCCGGTGGCGTGAAGTCAGTGCCAAAACGGAGTGCTATAAATATGCTTTAGAAAAGGTAAAGAAGGTGGAGGTTCCCGCATGGTTATCGCTAGATCAGGAAGGGATGGTTGCTACGGTATCGGCGCTGCCAGATGGTGATATCATCGCTTCTAACCTAAATATACAGGCGATAGTGGAATACTACTCCAGGTGAGAAATGTTTGAATTAAATAAGCCCAATATAAGCGTAGTGAGAACTGCGGGCGATTTCGCTCGTTTTCTGATTGAGCCGCTCGAGCCGGGTTTTGGTATTACCATAGGCAATGCTCTCCGGCGTACGTTGCTCAGTTCAATCCCCGGGGCATCCATTACGTGGATGAAAATTGATGGCGTAGCTCATGAATTCTCTCCTATACCTTACGTCAAGGAAGATGTAATAGAGTTCATGATGAATGTCAAAATGCTGAGAATACAACCACTGTCTCGCCAGTCCGGTAAACTTTTTCTGGAAGTTTCTGGAGAGGGCGTTGTTAACGCTGCTGATATCAAGTCATCAGCGGATTTCAGTATAGTGAACCCGGAGCTTTACCTGGCCACGTTGGATTCTGCTGAAGGGAAGTTAAGCGTTGAGTTCAACGTGGAGATGGGAAAAGGCTATGTTGTAGCCAAGTCCCCCAATGGTTTGCCGGAAGGCGCGCTACCGATGGATGGCATTTTCAGCCCGGTGCGCAAGGTTAATTTCTCGATAGACCCCATCAGGCCCGGACAGCAGGGGAGTCCCGAGAGGCTCGATATGGAAGTCTGGACAAACGGCACTGTTACTCCTGAGGATGTTGTCAGACAGAGTGCCGATATTCTGGTTGGTCAGTTCTCCATATTCAAAGAATTGCCTTCTGCGGGAGCAGAGGGAGAGAAGCAGGACATTCCTGAGGGAAAATACGATGATATTCCCCTGGATGAGCTAAACCTGTCTGTTCGCCCTTATAATAGCCTGAAGAGAGCAGGTATTGATACGCTGGCACAGCTTCTGGAAAGGAGTAAGGGAGGATTGCCCGCCCTGCCGGGTTTGGGTACTAAGTCTCGGGAAGAGGTAGAGCAGGTGCTGGCCAATTTGGATTCTTTGACTTCTCTCCGGGATGATAGTGGCGGAGCCCCATCTTAATTCGTTACAATTCAGAGGAGGTACAGTTAGAACGATCTCATGAGACACCGGATAGCTGGCAGAAAGTTGGGAAGGCCAACGGAGTCCCGTTTGGCCCTGTATCGGAACCTGGTTACTTCTTTTCTGGATCATGAAAAAGTTGTCACCACAGAGGCTAAAGCCAAAGAAATGCGTGGCATGGCAGAGAAGATAATCTCTCTGGGTAAAGAGGGCAGTCTCGCTTCACGGAGGCGCGTTGGTGCGTTTGTGACCGACGATAAGGTAGCCAGAAAGGTGTTTGGAGAGCTCGCCAAGACATATGCAGATCGTCCTGGTGGCTATACTCGGCTGGTCAAGTTGGGGCCGCGCCATGGCGATAACGCCCCCATGGTTCAGGTTGAGCTGGTCAAGTAGTGGATTCCTGCAAATATGTTCTGCTTGTAGAATATGATGGCACGCGGTATCATGGTTTTCAATGGCAACTCGGAGTACCCACCATTCAAGATGAGATGGA
>JAGYOV010000111.1 GCA_018399375.1 Dehalococcoidia bacterium | reverse complement strand
TGCAAACTGAACGTGGACGAAAGCCAGCAAATGGCAGTGAAATATCAGGTTATGAGCATACCTCTGCAACTATACTTTGCCAACGGGCAGAAGGTTGATGACATTCTTGGTGCAGTTCCTGAGAAAGTAATCCGTGCCAAGGTAGAAGAAATCGCCAAAAAATTCCCAAGCGATGAAAAGGGGAAACTCGAAGTAATTCTGACTTCATGGATTGAGAATAACAAAGGTTCCAGTGAAAAGCTTACCAGGTGGATGGAGAGAAACCAAAGCTCATCAGAAGTAATCGCAAATTACGATACGCTAAAAGAAATATCGCTGCAGATAGAAAAAGCAAATGAAGAGCTTGCCCGTACGTTGAACGAGTTAAAGGGATAGAATCAGGTCAGGACGACCTCATCGCCATACTCGGGCACCGATATATTCCATCCAGTCCTGCCCTCCAGGAAGCTGGCAAAATGGAGGGCTGCTTCCTCTTCTCCATGGACGACAAACACGCCCCGAGGAGGGTTTTTCAGGCTCGATAACCAGTAAAAAAGCTCTTCTCGATCAGCATGAGCCGAGAAACCATTTATCTGGACAACGTTTGCCCGAACAGGATGCTGCTGCCCCAGTATCCTGACTTCTTTAGCTCCACTAACTATATGCCTGCCCAGCGTTCCCACTGCCTGATACCCCACAAAGAGGACCGTACTATCCTCCCGAGAGATATTTTTCGCCAGGTGATGCTTTATTCTTCCCCCTGTACACATGCCCGAGCCAGCGATTATCATGGCAGTTCCTTTTATGCGATTCAGCGCCTTGGACTGGTCTACCGTCCTGGTCATGGTAAGCGCAGGAAAGTCAAAAGGCGAGTTCCCTTCATAGATGAGTTGCAACGTTTCCCGATCAAAGAGATAGGGGTAATTCCGGAATACCTCAGTAACACTTATCGCCATAGGGCTATCAACAAAGACCATGATATGAGGTATGCGCTGTTCTGTCAGCAATTTAGACATGTAATAAAGAATTTCCTGAGCTCTCTCCAGCGCAAAGCTGGGAACATATATATTCCCTCCCGCAGCCGCTGCTTGATTTATCACTTCGGCGAGCTCATCACTGATAGTACTCTGGGCTTCATGTATTCTATTGCCATAGGTGGACTCTATAAGAACATAATCCGCCTCATCGAAAAGCGTGGGGTCCTTAAGAATTGGTTTGTTCCGGCGTCCAACATCCCCTGAGAAGAGCAGCGTTCTTTTCTCTCCGCCCTCTTCCACAACCACCTTTATCATGGAAGAGCCCAGTATATGTCCGGCATCGTGGAAAGTAGCAACAACTCCGGGGCATAATTGGACCCCTTCCTCATAGCTTACAGGCGAGAACAGGGGCAAACAAGCGTTGGCATCCTCCGTAGTGTACAGAGGAACATAGGGATGAGGCCCTCTCCTGCCTTCTCGCTGATGCCTCTGTTTTTTGAACTCCACATCGCTCTCCTGAATGTGCGCACTATCCAGAAGTATAATTTCCGCTATCGCGGCAGTGGCGGCAGTGCAGTAAATAGGCCCACTAAAGCCTTCGCGCACCAGCTTGGGCAAGAAACCGCAGTGGTCCAAGTGAGCATGCGTCAAAAGCACGGCATCAATAGAATTGGGAGCAACGGGGAAATTCGCCCAGTCTCTATCCCTGAATTGTCTTTCCTGATGCATGCCGCAATCCACCAGAAACCTGATATTTTCTGTCTCCACCAGGTGCCGCGATCCAGTAACATTCCTGGCCGCACCCAGAAATTTCAGCTTAATATGCACCTTTTTCACCTCCTGACTATGGTATTCCTTGCAGAAGACAGGTTGTGCATTCCGGCAGAAAAACCACTCCGAGCAAGGATAACCACAGCGAATTCTAACACTCTTCGCGCTCAGAACCAATAATGCCAGTTTCAAGCAGCCGCCGTTAATGGAATTATACCCGTCTTGCGGCAATCTGAGAGAGAAAGCCAGCATGCTGACCTCGATTCTGGAAAATAGAGGATTCGAGGTCATTTTCGTTTGCTGTAAAGTGGGAGGCACACTCAAGGAAAGAGTTAATTTAACGGCAGAACAGAAAATAGTAGGACCCGGCACATGGGAAATTCTGTGCAGACTCACAGCTCAGACAGAGATATTGAATGATTACGGGATCTGCCCAACCCTGAATGCGAGAATAGCTACATCAGTCATCTGCGCAGTGCTTTTCTACCCACCACTTCTTGCTTTATATACCACCTCTGAACGATCTCCAGCACTTCTTCAGGGTGATCGCAAACCCTCAAGAGATTAAAATCCTCTTCCGATATATATCCCTCTTCCAGCGTAGAATTGCGCAGCCAGTCCAAAAACCCCTTCCAGTACTCACTGTTGAACAGTACTACAGGGAAAGGCCGTATCTTGTGAGTTTGTATCAGAGTCAACACTTCGGTCAGCTCATCAAGCGTGCCCATGCCTCCAGGCATAATGACAAAGGCAATGGCATACTTCACCAGCATGATCTTGCGAGCGAAAAAATGGTCAAAAGGTATAGACTTAGTGGCGAAGATATTGCTAGCCTGTTCCTCCGGCAACTCAATGCTCAACCCAACCGATGTAACCCCTGCATCGCGCGCTCCCTTATTGGCCGCCTCCATTACGCCGGGCCCCCCACCCGTGATAATGGAAAATCCCAATCCACCCAGCCTGCGCGCTATTTCTTCCGTCATAGCATACATCTCATGATCCGGGCCAATGCGAGCCGAACCATACACCGTAACTGCAGGCTCCACGCCACTGAGTTTATCAAAACCAAGCGCCAGCTCTCCCAATATGCGGAACATGCGCCAGGAATCCCCCTTGACCATATCACTTATTTCATATCCGTATGCCATATATCCCTCCTCAAGAAGCGAACATTATCTATATCCACGCCGCCAGCAAAGATATCAAGCCAGAGAAGTTGCCGGAGCACAGTGCCCGTTCAAAATTTAACCCAGTAAGTACTCCATCAGAATGTTATGCGCACGGTGAGCCTTATCTCCACCCCGAAATTCAAATTCCTTTGGCTCACTCCCTATAGCACAGATGGTGAGGATATCGTTGACGAAGAAACCGCCCTTGATAAAAAATCCCTTGTTGTCCTCACTGGCGACCGAGGCGATGCGGCTATGCGGTATGCTCACAAGGGCCTTTTTCCGCCTCAAAAACTCC
>JAGYOV010000110.1 GCA_018399375.1 Dehalococcoidia bacterium | reverse complement strand
ACAGGTCTTGCCAGATTGATGGAGGAGATGGATATTTCCATGGAAGGCACCGCCCAAATATACATTTACGCCTCGAGTGAAGACCTGCGGGAAGCCATGATTTTCCCCATGGAGTGGACGGGAGGCGTTGCCTATTCCGAATTTGGCACAGTTGCTATCGGCATCTCGCAAAGTCAGCTTGACTGGGGCAAGAGAGCACTCGTTCATGAACTAACGCATCTACTCGTTCACCAGGAAACTTTCAGCCCCTACGGAAGATTGCCTACCTGGCTTGATGAGGGTTTAGCTGTATACAACGAAGGAGATCTTGAAACCAGTCTTCGCTCCTGGCTAAATAAGGCCATCGCTGAAGATGCACTTCTCTCAGTACAGAGCTTGTGCAGCCCCTTCTCTGCTGACCCCGAAAAAGCTTATGTATCATATGCGGAAAGCTATTACCTGGTAAAATACCTCATGGAAAACTACGGTGGTGAACGGATACAGGAGATGCTATTGCTTTTCAAGCAGGGCATCACCTGTGATGAGGCGCTGAGCGAAGTCTATGGCTTCGATATTGACGAACTTGACTCCCGCTTGAAAGATATGCTGGGAGAATCAACAGAAAGATCGGTGGATTTACAGCACTGTGCATAAGAGAGAAAAAGATAAGCCGTTACTGCCTTCAGCAATGGTCTCTTTTATCACCGGAGGTTATTGCAGCATGTTAAGAGTAGCATTCACAGAGCATGGAGTAGCTGAACCTTGCTGACGAGAATGAAATCCCGAAGTTTCTGGATCCCTCTGGTATCGCTGTTGCTCATTTGCGCCCTGTTGCTCCTTTTACTGCCTCCCTCAACAACGGAAGGGGAAGTATTGAACCTGTGGGATGTCGGACCAATAACTCTGGACCCTGCTATTTCCAGTGAAGTAACTTCTCATTCATACATCATGCAGATTTTCAGCGGGCTGGTCAGTCTGAACGATAATATGGAGATCATACCCGACCTCGCCGAGAGCTGGGAAGAAAGTCAGGATGGCAAAACCTATATCTTCCACCTTCGCAGAGGAGCTAAATTCCACGATGGCTCAGAGGTTAAGGCATCTGACTTCAAATATTCATGGCAACGAGCTTGCGATCCAGCAACTGGTTCCCGGAGCGCAGTCGAATACTTGGGCGACATCGTCGGCGCCAGGGACATGTTATCGGGAGAAACCGAGGAAATCTCCGGAATCAGAGTAATTGACGACAATACTCTCGAAGTCACTATCCAGGAACCGAGAGCTTACTTTCTCTATAAGTTGAGCTATCCTACGGCTTTCGTTGTTGACGAAACGAATGTGAAGGATGACGAAGATTGGTTTTATCATTCCAATGGCACGGGCCCCTTCAAATTGAAGGAATGGACAGAAGGTAACGCACTAATTCTGGAGCGCAACGATCTCTATTATGGTACGAAAGCCAGGTTGAAACAGGTTTTCTTCCACCTCATGTCTGGCATGCCCATGGCCCTATATGAGAAGGGGGAAATTGATGTCGTAGCGGTTTCCTCCGCTTACATCGACCAGATACGAGATGAAAATAGCCCCTTTCACCAGCAACTGCAGGTATTTCCCGCCCTCAGTATGGACTACGTTGGCTTCAATACTACCACTCCTCCCTTCGATGATATCAATGTTCGCCGGGCCTTCTGCCACTCCGTTGACAGAGAACGCATCGTTGAGCTAACTCTGGGGAACATGGTACAGCCAGCCCAGGGGATCTTGCCTCCGGGCATGCCCGGCTACAACGAGAATCTCGAGGGGCTGGAATATGACGTCGAAAAAGCGAAAGAGTACATCGCTGCTTCCAGATACGGAGATGCCTCCAATTTGCCTCCCTTAACCATTACCGTGGCGGGCGAAGGCGGATATATTTCAGATTACCTGGGAGCTATCATCCAGAGCTGGCGAGATAATCTCGGCGTGGAAGTATCAGTGAGGCAACTGCAGAGGGAGAACTTCCTGTACAGTCTAAAACAGGAGAAAGACGAGATGTTCATGCTGGGATGGGTCGCTGACTATCCCGACCCCCACAACTTTCTGAGCAATCTCTTTTATTCCGGAGCAGAGAACAACGTTTTCGAATACAGCAATCCTCTACTGGACAGCTTGATCGAACGGGCGAGCGTTGAGCAAGATAGACCAACTCGCCTGAGCATGTATCAGGAGGCAGAACAGATCGTGGTCGATGAGGCCCCCTGCATGCCACTGTGTTTCGGGCAGAACTATATCCTCACCAAACCTTATGTTCGAGATTATCAACTAAACCCTCTGGGTATCGCCGATCTCAGCAAGGTCTATATCGAGAAGGATCTAATTTAACTCAATTCACTCGCTCGCAAACCTTGCGCCAGAGCGCGTTTACTCTTTCCTCGAGCTGAGCAAATGACCCATCGTTATCAATTACCTCATCGGCAAAGTGCACTTTTGCTTCCGCAGGCATCTGTGTTTCGAGGCGAGCCATGACCTGAGCGCTGTCCACCTCCCTGCTCTGGCTTACTCTCTGAAGCATGAGATCCCGGGACGTTACCACGAGCCACACTTCGTTTACCAGGTCCAGCCAATCGGCTTCAATGAGAAGCGGAGCCTCCAGAACGAGCACCTTTACTTCATGATGCCGATAACCTTCAATTTTCTGTTTCGCGATGCGGTGGGCTGCCGGATGTATAACGTTGTTGAGGCACTCCAGAACTTCCGGCTGAGTGAAGGCCATCTCTCCCAGCTTCTGGCGATCTATTTCTCCGTTGGATTTAAGTATATCCTTGCTGAAGATATCAACCAGTTCCTTCCAGATTTCGCTATGAGGCAGGTAAGCCTCGTGGACCAGCGCATCGGCATCAATGACAATTGCACCGAGTTCGCGCAAAATGCTGCACACTGCGCTCTTGCCGCTGCCTATATTGCCAGTTACTCCTATTGTAAACATACGGTTTGAATTATACTCTTTTTCTCCATTCCTGACGAGGAGCAGTGCATTCCAACGCAAATATCGTGCTTATGATGCGCGAGCCATGGTGTTATAATAATATTTGCATTTCGATAGTTAGGGTGGTCAGGTTAATGGAGAAAGAGGCAATACTTTACGAAAAACTCCCCGGCAACAGAGTAAAATGCCATATTTGTCAATGGGAATGCCTCATTAACCCTGGCAAGCTCGGGTTATGCCGCATGCGGAACAATCGCAACGGGAAAT
>JAGYOV010000011.1 GCA_018399375.1 Dehalococcoidia bacterium | reverse complement strand
AGGCCGCTGAACTAGAACCGTTATTGAAAACCTGCGCTGCTCTATCTCATAAATCAGCGGGAATTAAAGCTTCACCTGAGTTGCGGAGGAGAGTTTTTTCCCACTTGCAGGATACTTTGCGCGCCAAACCAGACCCGGCGAGAGAGAGATTCTTTTTCTGGCATAGGCACTGGGCAGTAGCGCTGGCCAGTATCGTAATTATCTTTGCGTCAGCTACCGGAATATTTGCCATTTCAGAAAAAGCCATGCCTGACGAGTTTTTTTATCCGGCAAAACTGGCCTCGGAGCAAATTGAAATGGTCTTGACTCTTTCCTCCCCGAACAAGGCAAAACTCCATATGCAGTTCGCTCAACGCAGGACAGAGGAAATGACCACAATGGCCTTACAGGACAAAAGCGAAACCGTTTTCCTGCTCTCGGAAAGAGCCAGTGAGCATATAATGCAGATGCAGGAAATTTTCGAGAAGGAAAGCTTGCAAGTAGACAATGAGTCAGAGGTCTCATCGCCAAACATTTTTGCCACTACACCAGAATCGATAGAACCACGGTCAGCGGGAAAAGATGCCTCTACTGAAATCCTGAGAACTGATTGCAATGAAAACCTGCATATATTACAGCTGGCACTTGAGGACGCGCCTGAAGAACTTGTACCATATCTTGAACGGGCTATAGAGAATTTAGAGGCTGATTATGAGAGAACAATTTCCATCATACACGAATGATACTCAGGGACCTAACACCGCTAATTTTACCTTGGGATAATTATGGCTCAGGGAGTATAATAACGGGTTATCAGATGGATTTCGAAGTTTTTTACCGCAAGTGGCGCCCGCAGGCTCTCTCAGAGGTAGTCGGGCAGGAACCGATAACGCAGACTCTACGACATGCAGTAGAGAACAACAAAGTAGCGCACGCTTATCTCTTCTGCGGACCAAGGGGCACAGGGAAAACCAGTACGGCGCGCATTCTTGCCAAGGCAATTAATTGCCCTCATCAGTCAGGAGGTGAACCCTGTAACGCCTGTGAACTATGCCTGTCAATTACGGAAGGTAGATCCTTGGACGTGATAGAAATAGATGCAGCCAGCAACCGCGGTATAGAAGACATACGCAGCCTTAGAGAAAAGATAGACTACGCCCCCAGCCAGGCAAAATATAAAGTATATATTATAGATGAAGTCCACATGCTCACCGAATTTGCTTGCAATGCACTGTTGAAAACGTTAGAGGAACCTCCAGCACACGCAATTTTCATTCTGGCAACCACCGAAGCGCACAAGATACTGCCCACCATAATATCTAGATGTCAGCGCTTCGACTTCCAGCGCCTCTCACAAAAAGCAATAACTGGCAAGCTGGAGTCAATATGTCAAAAGGAAGAAGTCGATATCGATGCTAAATCTCTAAATCTCATAGCACATGCAGCTACAGGGAGCCTTCGCGACGCGGAAAATATACTGCAACAATTAATTGCCTATTACGGCAATAACATATCTTTCGAGCAGGTCCAGTTGATGCTGGGAAGCAGCTGCGACTCTCGAGTAAGGCAACTGGCCCAGTGCATAGTTAATAGGGACGTTTCCGGAAGCTTGAGAATCGTAAATGAAGTAAACGATGATGGCATCGACCTGCATCAATTCAATCAGGGCCTGGTAGAGTACTTCCGAGAAATGTTACTGCTCAAATCGGGATATGAAGATTTATCATCCATTACCGCTGAAGATAGAGCCGAGAGAGCAAAAACTGCTCGCGCCGTTACTCTGGACTATTTGCTCAAAGCTACTAAAACCTTTGCCAACGTAGAATTCTCTGGAAACAGTCATTCTGCATTGCCACTGGAGATAGCTCTGACCGATTGCATTCTATCCTCTCAAGGAGAAAATGAAAGAACCTTTAACGCCAAAAACTCTGAGGAGGAAACGGTCAGCGGGACAACCGTAACATCGCCAAGCCAACCTCTTCAACGGTGGAAATCGCCTCCTGGAAGAGAAATAGTTGCTAACGAGCACGATAGCCCCTTTCCCCTAGTAGAGCTTGAGCAAACGAAGGATTTCAATCACCTGTGCAGCAATTGGTCGGAATTCATTCAGTCGTTGCGAGGCAAGGAAGGTTCCAGGGGAAGCCTGGATGCCTTTCTCCGCAATGCCTGTAAACCGGTAGCTCTCACAGACAATACATTGACACTGGGCTTCTATCACTCTTTTCATAAAGAAAGCATAGACAAGGCCAGTTACCGCCATATGATAGAAAAGAGCCTTAGTGCTTTTTTCGGCAAGTCATACAAAATACATTGCACCTTGATCGATTCGAAAAAAGAAAATTCATCGCAGGCTAGTAAGTACCCTCCGCTAGTAAAGGCCGCCGTTGAAATGGGTGCTGTACCCGTTAATACCAGCAAGGATCAATAAAATACGGAGGGAAGGATAAATTATGGATAAATCTTTGTTACAACAGGCACAACAGTTACAGGCAAATTTGGCTAAAGCCCAAGAAGAATTGGAGAAGCTTACCGTAGAGGCCAGTAGTGGAGGTGGCGCTGTCAAAGTGATAATGAATGGGCATCAAAAAGTTCACTCGGTGGAAATATCTCCCGAAGTGGTAGAACCAAGTGACGTTGAGCTATTGCAGGATATGGTCATGGCAGCAGTCAATGAAGCTGTCAGTAAATCCCAGGAAATGGCCAATAAACAGCTTCGTTCCTTGACTGGTGGTTTGAATATACCAGGGTTGTTTTAAGAAGAATGTCTTTTCTTATCGAGCCCGTAGACAGATTGATTAGAGAGTTTAGCAAGCTCCCGGGAATTGGCCCCAAAAGTGCTCAACGGCTAACATATTATCTGTTGAAGGAACCGGATGAAGAAGCCAGCGCCCTTGCCGAAGCTATTCAGAACTTAAAAAAAGATATACGCCTCTGTTCAATTTGCTTTAACATCACCGATCGTGACCCCTGCTCCATATGCCAGAGCAAAGAGCGCGACCATTCCACAATTTGTGTGGTGGAGAAACCATCCGACATCGCCCCTCTGGAAAGAACGGGGAAATACAAAGGCCTTTACCATGTTCTTCATGGGACAATTAACCCTGCGCAGGGAACAACCACCGAGAATCTCAAGATAAAAGAGCTTTTGTCCCGTTGCCAGAATGGCTCGGTGAAAGAAGTGATCATAGCTACAAACCCCAACATGGAGGGAGAAACTACTTCCCTGTATCTTCAGCGTATCCTCACTCCTCTGGACATCACCATTACACATCTGGCTCGGGGCCTCCCATTTGGGTCCGAATTAGAATATGCCGACGACATGACCTTAAACCAGGCCATCGAAGGCAGGCAGAAGTTTAAACAGTAACTATTCGTACATGAGTAGACCTCGAAATTACCAAACTCAAGCCATCGTTATTAAACAGATCAAGATAGGCGAATTTGATAAACTGCTTACTCTCTATACCGCTGAATTTGGCAAATTAAAGGCCATAGCCAAGGGAGCCTGTCGGCCAAGAAGCAAATTAGGGGGTAATGTAGAACCGCTGACTTACAGCTCTATGTCAATAGCCAGAGGACGCAATCTGGACATCATCACTCAGGGCCAGATCATAGATGGTTTTCCAGAACTGAAAGCCGAATTATGGAATATTTCCTGTAGCTTCTATATTCAGGAACTCGTAGACCTCTTCACCATGGAAAACAGCGCTAATCCTACCCTATTTGAATTGCTACTCGAGACATTACATCAACTGCCCAAAGCGACCAATAAGGAAACCGTCTTGCGCTACTTCGAACTTCATATCCTCAATTGTTCGGGATACCGACCACAACTGCAAAAATGCGTCAGATGCACCGCTCCTCTCAAGTCAACGACCAACTTCTTCAGTCCCAGAGAGGGAGGCATATTATGTCCATTATGCGCAGAAAAAGAATATGGGGCGTATCCCATATCAGCCACTGCACTGAAAACAATGCGCCTGTGGGAAACTTGCGACTGTGACACAGCAAGGCGAGTGAAATTGAGACCTGCCCTAGCCTCAGAGCTAGCACAAATATTGCAGAATTACATAAAATACCTTCTGCAGAAAGAGAGCAAATCCATAAGCTGGCTCGAGGAGCTAAAAAGATCGTCATTTGACAATCCCCCCAGAACGCACTAAAATCGCCTCCCGTTGGGATATGCAGACGCTGTGGAGGACAATCCAGATAACGAGTGACATGGTAAGTCATGAAATCAGGCTATCTATCATTTCCAGAACAAACGCCGAATTTCTAACGATCTAAAGAAACAGAGAATGACTTAAGGAGAGTGCCGACATGTACTTTGTAATAGCAGGGTTGAGTAGCATTGGGAGAAGCTTGGTCGAGGTTCTTCAACAGGCGGGTGAAGAAGTAGTGGTAATCGATTCGGACAAGGAAAAATGCAGCGAACTGGCCGAGTCCTCCGATGTCATGGTCATAGAAGGAGATATTACCAGGAAATCGGTACTGGAGGAGGCCGGTGTCAAGAACGCCAAAGCTCTAATCGCTGCAACCAATGACGATTCAGACAATCTGATGGCCTGCATGCTGGCCAAGGAAATCGGGGCGAAGAAGGTCATTTCCATATTAAACGACATCGTCCATGCTGAGGCCTTTAAGGAAGCCAAGATAGATGTCCAGGTAAAACCAGATGCCGTTGTAGCAAAGCACATATATCATACAATTTTGCAACCTTATGTCAAGGACTTCGTTTACATCAACAACGCCGAAGTATTCGATGTAGAAGTTGAAAGCGGCATGACTTGCGTGGGCAAGAGCATCAAAGAGCTAAATAATCCCAAAGGAACGAAAGTTCTCTGGTTAAAAAGAGGAGATACTTATCTGAGCGAGGAAGACAAAATACAGCCTGAAGATCACCTCACCATCGTCATAAAAGGAGAATTCTCCAAGCGGGGGACAGAATTCATAAATAAATGTTTTACCCAAGGGTAAAGTTAACCCTGCACCTCGTTGGATCAATTCTAAAATTCCTCGCCCTAGTCTATATAATCCCTCTGATCCTGGCCCTCCACTACGGCGAGAACTGGCAAATATTCCTCTATTCTCTCCTGATTACTCTCATCGCTGGAATAGCTCTCGAGTTATGCTTCAAAACCACCAGGGAAATAGAGCGCGCTGATGGATTCAGCGTGGTCTCCTTTACCTGGCTCCTGGTCGCCCTGATTGGCACGGCACCTTATCTATTTTGGGGATGTAACTTTACCGATGCTCTCTTTGAATCCATGTCCGGCTTTACCACCACCGGCGCTACCATCCTGGAGAACATAGAAATGCACCCCAGGAGCATACTTATGTGGCGCAGTCTCTCTCAATGGCTGGGAGGCATGGGAGTAATCACGCTGTTCATCGCCATTATGCCCAAACTGGGAGTGGGGGGATCCCAGCTTTTCGCTCAGGAGTTCCCCAGCCCTGCCTACGAAAAATTCCGACCCAGAATCAGAACGGTAGCGCGGTCTATCTGGATAATTTACGTAGCTCTCACGGCAGTGGAAGTAGGCCTACTGTACTTGCTGGCAAGACTCCCTTTCTTCGATTCAGTTTGCGTATCCCTCTGTACTCTGTCCACCGGAGGATTTACCCCCACAACGGAAAGCATCGCCGCCTACGCCAACCCCACAGCCGAATATGTCGTCATGGCCTTTATGTTTCTGGCCGGCATGAACTTCATATTTCATTATCGCGCGATCAAAGGCGACTTAAACGTGCTCAAAGATGAAGAATTTAGACTTTACGTCATCCTTCTGGCAGTGGCCACGGCGCTGCTCATTTCCCTCATGGGAGTCAGCTCATATCGAGAGAGCCTCTTTCAAGCCATTTCTATCATGACCACTACTGGTTTTGCCACCGCCGATTTCGGCGCCTGGTACAGCGGAGCGTGCATGCTGCTGCTGACGTTGATGTTTATCGGAGGCTGCGGTGGTTCCACCTCAGGAGCAATAAAGGTGGTGCGCTTATTGACACTTCTAAAGCGTTGCTGGGCAATGATGAAACGTGTCATCACTCCCAAGGCCATAGTCGTGGTTAAATATAACCAGAAGACGCTCCCCGAAGATATACTGCGCGATACGATCTCTTTTCTCTTTCTCTATCTTACAATTTTCATCATCGCATCCATAGCACTGAGTTTCATGGGACTTAACATGGAAACATCTCTTTCGGCCGTAGCTGCTTCTCTCGGCAACGTGGGACCTGGACTGGGGGAAGTTGGCCCCGCTTCGAGTTACGCCGGGCTCCCTTCAGCTGCAAAAATTATACTGGTCATATGCATGTGGCTGGGCAGGCTGGAGTTATTTACGGTTCTCATGATATTTGTGCCACGCTTCTGGCAGAGATAATTCCCACTTTCAAAATTGAGCGAAATCAAGATATACTAGGAAACGATGCTCAAAATTGCCTTCCAGGGAGATCGGGGTGCCTTCAGCGAAGACGCCGTTATAAAACTTTTTGGTAAAGACATCGATTTTCTGCCATGCCATCGCTTTCATGATGTTTTCCAGGCAACCTCGGAAAGCAAGGTCAACTTTGGAGTGGTACCAATAGAGAACTCTCAAGCAGGCAGCATCAACGAAACATATGACCTGTTACTGGCATATCCTCTCAAGATATGCGCTGAAATTGTTCTCAGAATTAGCCACTGTTTGATGGCTCTGCCAGGAGAATGCCTTACCAACATAAAAACTGTTTATTCACATCCCCAAGCGCTGGCTCAATGCGACGAGTTTCTAAGTGGAATGGATGCAGAGATCATTCCTGTCTACGATACCGCCGGCAGTGCCAAAATGATCAGAGAAAAACATCTGCGAGGTTGTGCTGCTATAGCCAGTGGCAGGGCAGCCGAGATATACGGCATGGAAATTCTGGCCCCGAAAATCGAGACCAATGTCAATAACTATACGCGCTTCCTAGCTATCTCCAAACAAGAAGCCCAACTGGGCGAGAAGAACAAAACATCTATCGTATTCATTGCTAAACACGTACCAGGAGCTCTGTATCGTGCTCTGGGTGCATTTGCCAACAGGAACATAAATTTAAACAAGCTGGAATCCAGACCAGGAAGAAGCAAACCGTGGGAATATGTCTTTTACGTCGATTTCGAAGGCCACCTGAACGACCAGGTATGCCAACAAGCTATTGAGGAGCTACAAAAAGAAGCTATCTTTGTCAAGATATTGGGGTCATACCCCCAGGCAGAGCACTGAGCTAAAACTCTTCAGCCTTCAGGCGTTTGTAGGTATCACATAGAGCCTCCGATACCACCCTAGTATCAGAAAGCACCGGCATAAAATTATTATCTCCGGTCCATCGCGGGACCACGTGAGTATGAAGGTGCGTATCTATCCCTGCCCCTGCAACCCTACCGAGATTCAAGCCAACATTGAATCCTGCTGGTTCCATGACTCTTCGCAAAATCTCTACGCTCCTCTTAATAAAACCGAAGTGCTCCTGTACTTCATCCTGCGTTAAATCCTGCAAATCCGCTGTATGTCTATAGGGAGCTACCATTAGATGCCCCGGATTATAAGGGTAGATATTCAATATAACGAAGTTCGCACGACCACGGTAGAGAACCAAATTTTCTTCGTCGTTACCTTCTTGAGATTTTTGGCACAGAACACATCCTTCCTCTTTGCCTCGCAGAATATATTCAATTCGCCACGGAGCCCAGATTTGATCCATAAGAAACATATAATATTACGATATCGTTGTTAATTGCAAAGCATACTTTTACTAAACGACAGCTGCTGCTGCCCCTTGTTGACTGCCAAGTCCAGCAAAGACTACAATTCTCTTCCATGTTAGAGATCTTAACTCAAAAGTTAAACGATGCTTTCAACAAGCTGGGAAGAAAGGGCAAGCTGACTGAAGGCGATATAGACAAAGCTTTACGAGAAATCAAGCTGGCTCTTCTAGAGGCAGATGTAAATTTCAAGGTGGTCAAGGAACTGCTGGCCAGCATAAAGAAGCGAGCTCTGGGGGCAGAAGTATTGCAGAGCCTGACTCCAGCACAACAGGTCATCAAAATAGTAAATGAAGAATTAATCGATCTACTGGGCAAGGATTGTAGCCGTTTGAACTCAGCTAGCCATCCTCCTTCAATTATCCTGTTGGTAGGCCTACAGGGTTCGGGGAAAACTACCACGGCAGTAAAGCTGGCTTATCACCTCAAGAGCGAAGGACAGAACCCCCTGTTAGTAGCTAGTGATATTCGCCGGCCAGCAGCCATAGAACAGCTATCTACGCTAGCAGAGCAACAAAATATACCCGTATATTCTGAAATAGAAGCGGGGGACAACAACGACAAGGCAACGCCGTTAGCCATTTGTCAGCGAGCTCTCATAAAGGCAAAAGAGCTGGCATCAACGTGGGTCATTATCGACACCCAGGGCAGAACGCATACTGATGAAGCCCTGATGGCAGAATTATCCGACATGAAGTCTGCGCTCGAACCCGTGGAGACCTTGCTCGCCGTAGATTCAATGACAGGACAAGAGGCAGTAAAGATAGCTCAGGAATTTCACGACAGGATCGGAATTACCGGCCTCATCCTGACAAAGATGGATGGCGATGCCAGAGGCGGCGCTGCTCTCTCAATCCGATTTATCAGTGGAGTACCCATAAAATTCATGGGAACAGGGGAGAAAGCAAGCAACTTGGATTTCTTCTATCCAGACAGGGTAGCTTCGCGCATTTTGGGAATGGGCGATACTCTGACCCTGATAGAGAAAGCACAAAAAACCTTCGACGAGGAGCAAGCCAAGAACCTAGAGAAGAAAATGCGCACCGCTGGTTTCGACCTTGAAGACCTCCTTCACCAGATACGCCAGATACACAAAATGGGAGCTCTGGGACAGCTAACTGAGATGGTGCCAGGTCTATCTCGAATGCCCCTGTCCAACGAGGAAGGAGAAAAGAAACTAAGGAAGATAGAGGCTATCATATCTTCCACAACTTATGAAGAGCGCCGCAACCCATCCATCATCAACGGCAGCCGGCGTCGGCGCATTGCACGCGGCAGTGGCACTACTCCCCATGACATCAATCAGCTACTAAACCAGTTTTACCAGTTGCAGAAACTAACCAAGTCATTCTCACGAGGCAAATTGCCCAAAAACATGATGCACATGATCGCCGCCAACAAAAATCAATCTATATAGCTTCTAATCTTGCGGCTAAGTTTGGGGTGGCGAAGCTTGCGCAAAGCTTTGCCCTCGATCTGGCGGATCCTTTCCCTAGTTACATTGAATTCCTTCCCCACTTCTTCCAGAGTCCGGGTATGTCCGTCCTGAAGACCAAATCTGAGCTGCAATACTTTCTTCTCCCTCTCCGTCAACTCACCGAGCACTCTATCTATCTGCTCCCTGAGCAACTGCTGTGCAGTTGCTTCAACGGGAGCCAGACTGGCCTGATCTTCAACAAAATCGCCTAAACGGCTATCTTCATCTTCACCCACCGGGGTTTCCAGAGATATGGGCTCATGATAGAAAAGATCCAGGACCTCTTCTACCCTCTCCGCACTTACGCCCAGACGAGCGCCAATTTCCTCGTGCGTGGGTTCATGCCCGAGTTCCTGAGTCAACTGGCGCATCGCTCGCAACAACTTATTAATCGTTTCAACCATGTGTACGGGAATGCGTATAGTACGAGATTGATCTGCTATAGCACGCGTAATCCCCTGCCTGATCCACCAGGTAGCATAGGTGCTAAATTTATATCCCTTCCTGTACTGAAATTTCTCAACTGCTCTAATGAGCCCTATATTCCCTTCTTGTATAAGATCGAGAAAAGACATGCCGTGACCAATATACTTTTTGGCAATGCTAACCACCAGCCGCAGGTTTGCTGCCATGAGCTCCTGTTCCGCTTCCTTGGATTCACGTTTCATTTCTTCGAAGAAACCCTGCAATCCAAGCTCTTCACCAAGTTGCGTCAGGAACTGTTCATCGTGCAATAGGTTTTCTAAATCCTCCCATGAAGCCCTCTCTCCGATAAGATCCAATACCTCCTGTGGCAAAATATTGCAGATCAGAGAGATATCTACCATGGCTTCCTGTATGGTGGATGCATCTTCCTCCGCTTCTTTGCTGAGAGAATTGACCATCACTAAATCTATTACTCCATCCACAACAGAACGAAATTCTTGATTCTTAACCACTCCAATGCCATCACATGGAGAGCTTATTTGATTGTAATTCCAGATTTTCTCAACGAGTGGGCGATACCTGATCAATTCAGAAAGCAGGTATACGACCACATCGATTGGAGAAGGCATTCTCTTGTGCTCATTGAAATAAGTCTCCTCAATTTTGACTAAATACCTCCCCCTCTCCGTCTTGCCGGATATAACCACCTCCTCTCCAGCCGTAAGAAGCGATACTCTCCCGATCTCCTGAAGATACATCCTCGTAGAATCATCGATTATTTCATGCCCTTCCAGAGATACAGGGGAAATCCCTTCCTCTTCCCTCTCCTGCACAGATATGCTCTGGGTTACGTCCACATCAATTTCCTCATCAGAAGACTCGACTGACTCCTCATCATCTAATTCCATGTTCTCGCCCTCAATTGGACTCATTTTGCTATTCCCCTTGCCCTCTGGATAAAAATTTCCTGAAGTTGCTGATCGGCTCTTACTCCCTCTTTCTGCAACGACCGGAACAGCCACTCTTTCAAACGCAGAATACAATCTCGAAGGACAAGCTGCCGTTCTTGGCTGCTCTGATAAATAGCTGGGGGAAAATTTTTATGTTGTAAATAGTATAGATGTTCAGCAAGGATATCGTCAAGTTGGCTTTTGAGGTTAGAAATATCAGATAATTGCTGCCACCGGACAAAAAGTTCCCTGTTCTCCATATGCTGAAAGTATTCCGGTACCAGTTCTGCAGATAAATGGTGAAGCTCTGGGTATTGAAGCAACAGGGCCAGGCAGTACTCTTCAAGGGCATTGGAGGCAAGATGGCGAGAGAATTGTTTCCCCACAATCGCATTATCTTCTCTACGCTTCACTCCGCCAATTTCCGACTGCTTGATATAAGACAGTAGAATAGCTTCACTTACCTTAAGCTGCCTCGCTAGTTTCTGAACATACTGGGCGCGCCTGATGGGATCCTTTATCTCTCGCAGCAGCGGCAACAGCTTTTCTATGGCTCGGGACTTATCTGCAGCTTTTTCTATATCCAATTTACCCAACACAGAACCGATAGCAAAATCAAGCAAGGGGAGTGCATGTTCCACCATGTTCTGCCACAGAGACGGATCCTTTCTTATTATTTCGTCAGGATCCTTGCCCTGAGATAAGGCAACGACTTTAATTTCAGCATCCAGCACGCTTTCACACCTAACCAATCCAGATGAAATTGGCACCGGCACTACCTTTCTGTCCCCTGCCCGATTTATCACTTCCATTCCCCTCAGAATAGCTTCTTCTCCAGCGGCATCAGCATCAAGTGCTAGAAAAACGCTCTTGGTCAACTTCTTGATGATGGCTACCTGCTTCTCAGTCAGAGATGTCCCCATAGCAGCCACCACGTTTCTCCAGCCATGCTGATGAAGCGACAGGGCATCCAGATATCCTTCCACAATTACTATAGACTTATTTTCTCTAATTGCAGGTATGGCCCGATCAATCCCATATAATTCACTGCTCTTATCAAAAATCAGCGTTTTCGGTGAATTAATATATTTGGGGAGGGCATCACCCAGCGACCTGGCACCAAAACCAGTTACCCTGCCAAGACCATCAAAGATAGGGAACATCAGGCGCTCAAAGAAACGATCATTAATACCGCCATCCTTCCTCTCCATAACCAAGCCAGCCTTGATCAAATCTTTTTCTTCATAGCCCCTATCAACCAGATATTTCTTCAATCCCTCGTGGCCACCCGGGCTGAAGCCCAGGCAAAATTCCAATACGATTTCCCGCGCAACTCCCCTTTTATCCAGATACCTTCTGGCCTCCTCTCCCTCCCTACTATCCAATAACATGCGCTGATAATACTCTGTTGCAGATCTATTAAGCTGAAACAATGCTTCTTTCTCTTCATCTTTCTTCGTCCCCTCTTTTTCAGCCGAGCTCAAGGAGATACCTGCTCTCTCCGCCAAAATGGAGAGAGCTTCACGAAAATCAACCTGCTCTTTCCTCATGAGAAATGAAATTACATCGCCTCCTGTACCACAAGCACCAAAACAATGCCACGTCTGTTGATCAGGAAAGACAAAGAAGGAAGGAGTCTTCTCAGAATGGAAAGGGCATAAACCCTTGAAGTTACGCCCAGCCTTTTGCAAAGCAACGTACTGGGAAATGAATTCCACGATATCTGTTTTTTGTTTTACCTCGGCAATTAGACTCATCTAGATATTAACACCTCGAGGCCGATTGGAAAGATCATCTTCTCTCCCTCTTTAAACATAATAAATACCAGCGTTAAGCTCTTCTAGTAACATAAGTGAAAATGACCGGTTCACTATCATTCCCCACCTAACACAAGCTAATAAGCCCTTTCTCCCCTGCAAAAGATGATCTTATCTCAAAGGAAGCTACACCTTCCAGACACGCTCGAACGATAACTGCCTGGGCGCGCAAGCTGCTCTAACAACTCACAGATAGAGAACATCCAGCTTGCCTGTCTCTGATAACACACTACACTACACTTCTCAACTCTCTGCAATGCCAGCAATAAGGTTATATTCGTCTTGCCGACTTTTCTTACAGCACTACCAACAAGGCCAATTCCCCTGCGATTAACTTCATTTGTCTCTAAATCCTATCTTCCTCTCAACCTCGGCTATATTCAAACGAGTTGATAGCACAACATCAGAATTCAGTGAGATAGAATCTATACCACATTCTACCAGAAACTCAGCAAACTCGGGAAAATCACTCGGTGCCTGTCCACATATGCCTATCTTCCGCTTCGGCTTATGCTTATGCGCAGCCTCTATAACGCTCTTCACCATTCTCTTGACAGCTTCATTTCTCTCGTCAAAAATGTTCGCTACGAGGTCAGAATCCCTGTCCAGGCCAAGCGTCAACTGCGTCAGGTCATTCGAACCTATACTGAAACCATCAAATATATCAGCGAATTCGTCGGCCAGGATCACATTCGCAGGGATCTCACACATTACATATACTTCCAGCCCATTGTCTCCCTGCCTCAAGCCAAACTCCTCCATCGTCTCTATTACCCTCCTCCCTTCCTCTATCGTACGGCAGAAAGGAACCATGACCTTCACATTCGTCAAACCCATTTCTCCCCTCACCTTCTCTATTGCATTGCATTCCAATCCAAAGGCGGGTTTAAATTTATCGTCATAATAACGAGAGGCTCCCCTCCAACCTAACATCGGATTATTTTCCTCGGGTTCATAGAGATAACCACCGATTAGATTAG
>JAGYOV010000109.1 GCA_018399375.1 Dehalococcoidia bacterium | reverse complement strand
AGAGAAGCAATTTCTGCACCATGCTCTAAAGAGAGCCGCGGATATCTCTTTCAACATGGTTAGCGTTGATGGCGACACCAGCCCCAGTGACAGCGTTTTCTTACTGGCCAATGGCATGGCTAACAATGAAGTTATTAACAGTGATAATGGAGAAGCTTTCCAAACGGCGCTGGAGGAAGTTAGCGTATACCTGGCTAAATCTATAGCAAAGGATGGGGAGGGAGCAAGCAAGCTGATACAGGTTTCCGTAATGGGGGCAGAGGATGAATTCCAAGCTCGCCAGGCAGCGCGAACTGTTGTTAGCTCGCCTCTGGTAAAGACGGCAATTCACGGAAATGATCCCAACTGGGGACGTTTCGTTGTTGCGCTGGGGAGAAGCGGTGCAAGGATGGAAGAGGGGAAACTGGATGTCTATCTCGATGGTATCCAAATGATGCACCAGGGTTATCCCGTCCCCTTTGATGAAGAAAAAATGAGAAATTCTTTGCAAAAAGAAGAGGTACATATTAATCTGAATCTCAACCTGGGAGAAGGGGAAGCCATTGCCTGGGGATGTGACCTGTCTTCCGATTATGTTAAGATAAACAGTGAATATACCACCTGATTTGGGACGAGATTGCCTCTGGTCAAGCATGAAACTGGTTGTAGTTAAAATTGGCGGCAGCACTCTGGGAAATCAGGATACTACCCTGGAGGACCTGGTAAAACTGCAGGGCTATGGTATATCGGTGGTGGTAGTTCATGGAGGGGGCAAGATAATTTCCGAATGGAATGCTCGCATGGGAGTTTCTGCCAGCTTTGTACAGGGGCTGCGGGTAACCGATGCCGCCGAACTAGAAATCGTGACTGCCGTGCTTGGAGGACTGGTTAATAAGAAACTGGTAATAGCAATCCAGTCTCTGGGGGGAAAAGCCATTGGGATTAGTGGCTGCGATGGCGATCTGCTTCAGGCAAAGATGAAAAATCCGGAGCTAGGTTACGTTGGAGAAATAGCTGCTGTCAATCCCGTTCCTTTAAGAAAGTTGCTGGAAGCGGGCTATATGCCAATAGTGGCACCGATAAGCTCCGGCGCGTTTGATAATAAGATGACGCTGCTAAACGTCAATGGAGATGCCGCCGCAGGAGCAATTGCTACTGCGCTAAATGCCGACAAGCTGGTATTCATGACCGACGTCGATGGAATTCTTGATAGTTCAGGAGAAAGTATCTCCAAAATCAACGCCACGGAAGTGGAGAACCTGCTTAAATCGGGAGTAATTTCTGGCGGGATGATACCCAAGGTGGAAGCATGCCTTAATGCCCTTACTTCGATACATGCCGTGAGCATTGTTAACGGAACGCGTCCCCGAGCCATACTAGCTGAGAATGGAGGAACAACAATTGTCGCAGAATAAATGGCAGCAACTTGAAGAGAAGCTATTTTTGCGAACGTTTAACAGAATTCCACTAACGTTAGTTCGTGGTAGGGGAGCCCGAGTCTGGGATGATTCTGGCAAAGAATATCTTGATTTCGTGGGGGGATGGGCAGTGAACTGCCTTGGCCACTGCCCTCCAGTAGTAGCGGAAGCTCTGGAGAAACAAGCCAGAACCTTGATTCAGGTATCCAACCAGTTCTATACCATCCCCCAAATAGAACTAGCTCAGGTACTGGTGCAAAATAGCTGCCTCGATCGCGTTTTCCTCTGCAATAGCGGCACTGAAGCCAATGAAGGAGCAGTAAAGCTGGCTCGCCGTTATGGAAAGCTTTACCTGAATGGTGCCTATGAAGTTATCACCACGGAAAACTCGTTTCATGGGCGAACAATGGCCATGACCGCAGCCACAGGGCAGAGTAAATTTCAAGAGCCCTACACTCCCCTTCCCGGAGGATTTGTCAGCGTTAAGTACGATGACGCGGAGGCCATAAGGAAGGCAACTACGGAACAAACCTGCGCCGTGATGCTAGAACCAATCCAGGGAGAGGGTGGAGTTAATGTCCCTCACGAAACGTATCTCGAAGAAGTCGCTCAATGGTGTCATGAGAAGGGTATACTATTTATTCTGGATGAAATACAAACAGGCGTGGGACGAACCGGAAGTCTTTTTGCCTATGAAAAATGCCGCGTTGAACCAGACATCATGACTCTGGCAAAGGGGCTTGCCAGCGGCGTACCCATAGGGGCCTTCCTCTCCAAAGAAAAGTATTCCCTCTTCTCCGCCGGAGAACATGGTTCAACATTTGGAGGGAATCCTTTAACCTGTGCTGCTGCTCATGCCACGATGAGATATATCATTGATAACGATATACCGGACCAGGCCGATCGGGTGGGGAAGTATTTCCTCGATAAACTGGGAAGACTGCAGCGGCAATTTGGCGTTATAGCCGAAGTAAGGGGGAGAGGGCTTCTGCTAGCTATGGAATTTAGCAAAGACATTGCTCAGCAAGTAGTTATGGCATGCGTAAATAAAGGATTATTGCTTAACAGGCCGAAGCCCAACATTATCCGGTTCATGCCTCCACTCATTATTACGGAACGAGACATCGATGAGGCAATCGATATCCTGGAGCAAGTTCTAATTGAGATAAGCGAGGAGGAATAATTATGAAAAAGAAAATAATACTGGCTTATAGCGGAGGACTGGATACTTCGGTAGCTGTGCCCTGGCTTAAGGAAAAGTACAATGCTGAGGTCATTACCTTTACAGTGAACGTTGGCAACGTATCCGACGCCGAAGCTATACGCAAAAAGGCCCTCGCCATAGGCGCACTAAAAACTTTCGTGGTGGATGCCAGGAAAGAATTTACCGATTCTTATATTTTCCCTGCTCTTCAGGCTGACGCTGTATATGAGGACAAGTATCCCCTAGCTACAGCGCTGGGGCGCCCTCTGATAGTTCAACTTATGGTGGAACAGGCGCGAAAGGAAGGTGCCGTGGCAGTGGCACATGCCTGCACTGGCAAAGGAAACGACCAGGTAAGGTTTGATGTAGGTATAGCCGCTCTGGCGCCCGACCTTGAAATCATAGCTCCTGCTAGAGAATGGAACATGACCCGGGAGCAAACCATAGCCTATGCTAAAAACCACAACGTACCCATTCCCGTCACCGTAGATAGCCCTTATTCTATTGACGATACCCTATGGGGGAGATCCATTGAATGTGGTGTCCTGGAAGATCCCTGGAACGAACCCCCCGAAGATATTTTCATCTGGACAAAGGCCATTGAGGATACTCCCAATAAACCGACTTATGTAGAAATAGGTTTTGATAAAGGCATTCCCGTGAGCCTGGATGGAGAG
>JAGYOV010000108.1 GCA_018399375.1 Dehalococcoidia bacterium | reverse complement strand
AAAGCGTTAAGCCCGAAGCAATTATCAGCATAATGCCTCCTGTGTAAAAAACGAAGTTGATGTCCTTCCCTATACCCATGGCGATTCCACATATCATCATGCCAATGAGCGATGCCGTGGACATGGCTATGCTGTAGAAGCTCATGCTTCTGCCCTTTTTCTCCGGGGGCGAGTAGTCCGCTATGAGCGAGGCTGTTGCCAGCCCCAGAATTGCTCCAGAGAGTCCGTGAAGTCCCCTGAGCAGTATGAGGTGCGTGGGCGTTGTACATATAGAATAGAGAAACATGCACGCTGCGTCTCCAATGAGCCCGATTAGAAGTGGAAATTTGCGGCCAACTTTATCCACCACCGGGCCGAAGAATACGTTGGCTGGTGTGTTGGTAATGGAGTATATGCCAACGGTGAATCCTGCGATGGCAGCGGTGGCGCCCAGCGCATCGGCATAGAGTCGCATGATGGGAACGAGCATCATGGAGTCGATGAGACCCAGGAAAGTTATTGCCAGCACCAGGAATAGCAGCTTATTTCTCACTGGCTATCCTGTTTATAGTTCTGGTATGTTGAGACCATTATGAGCAATATTTCATCGAATAGATAATTTATTTGTGGGATCGCTTTGGCGACGCTGCTGCTCAGGGTTCCTCCTCCCTTGCTGAATTCGCTGATGATGTTGATTACGGGAGCGCGGTGTAGGAGGAATGCCTCCAGCGCTTCGCTCAGTGAGACCCCTGATGTAACGAGGGTTTTGCCCATTTCCTCACCCGTCTTACGGGCCAGCTCCAGAGTACTCGTTCTCTGTCTGGGCTTGCTAACGTAGGCAATGGCCAGCGATAGGATATTCTTGCCATATCTACCCATTTGTCTTCTGGAATCTATATTCATTTTCCCGTACCAGTGCGTTTGTGACAGTCTCTCCTCTGCGATGCGGCGATGTGCCACGGGAGTGCTTTCCATGCGCTCGATCATTTCGCTGATTCCATGTTTGTGCGTGCTCGTGAGGTTCGCGATTTCATGACGAAAGTAGCGGCGATGCCCTCCCGGCGTTACGAAAGCTCTTATCTGGCCTTTATCCGTCCACTGGCGCAGAGTTGCTTCGTTAACTCCAATAAGGCGGCTGGCTTCACCTATAGTGAGTAAATCTTTTCTCTCCATAGAATTATATAAAATCTGGTGAAAATTATAGAAAACTGTAGATGAAAAAGCAAAATGAAAACGTTCTCGGATGAAGCTATTTTGGATCGGGATCTGCCCCGTTAGGGCACGATTAGCATCTGGATTAAGTAGACTATGGCCGCTACTCCTACGCTGCAGGCAACCATTTTAAGTGCTGAGCGCGTCATGCTTCTCTTGGATAGCTTGCCGATGTAGAGTCCTATGATGGCAACGGCAATCATTACCAGCCCGATGGAGGCGAACATGGCCTGGGGATATGACAGTATCAGGTAAGGGATTATTGGCAGGACTCCTCCTGCCAGGGTTCCAGCTCCATCGAAGATGCCGGCAACGACGGTTTCTTTGTGAATCTGCCGCTCGAGTTCGGAGTCCTTCATCTCTCTGTCCACCATGGCCTTTTCTACCTTGCGCAGTTCCTCGTAAAGGCCAGCCTCCTCGGCGGTAAAAGCACTCAGCATGTTGGAAATACCGTTGGCTACCGTTCCTCCAACGGCAGCGGCAATTATCACTATCTGTGAACCGGCAGAGGCGCCTATGATTATGCCCAGAGTGGAGAGAGCTCCGTCTACGAGTCCCCTCACGAACTTGCTTCGCATGTCGTTTTGTTTTTCTAGCTCTGAATTCAGACTATTCTTGAGCCCGAGGAAACGCTGTCAATGGAATGAACCGAACCCCCGAGGTCTTCTATTTCACAAATGAGGTCCTCGATGGAGAGGTCTTCGCCCTCAATCGTCATTTCCACACTTTTCGTTCTTTCGTCGATTTCAGAGACGCGAATGGTTACTCCATCGACTTTTTCCATGTCGCTTAGTTTATCGGCAAAGAACAGAACCGATGGGTCTTGCGGAATGAGTACATCGAGAACAAGTCTCTTTACTTTCATGTAAACACCTCTAAATTAATTCTTTTCGATGGGTGGACATGCGTGCGTTTCGTTCATGAGCTTGAGTATAGTAAAAGGCTGGGTGGGGCTTGTCAACTTCCGCATGGCCATGCATCTTTGCTGTTAATAGATGTTTGTCTGATAACATCTATTATTATATATGAAATGCGGAGAGAAAAGTAAGCGTTGCCATCGTAGTACGGATCTGGCAAAGTTGATCGTGGAGCTAAAAAGTGAGATAAAAATTTCCAGATTGGAGGCGGCTGGAAATGTGCTGTCGGCTAACCCTGATCTGATTTTATCCGCTCTTGAAAAAAAGAGTTTGTTCGCGGCATGTGTAAAAAGCAGGTCAGCATGACGGGAGTCTTGGAAAAAAGATTTTGCGCTAACATAACTGGTTGTGCTCCTGTTATAATTTGGTGCAGTGTAAGTGCATCAGGATAGAAGCGCGTTTAGAGATGTCTCTGGTCAGGTGAAAGTAAAGGAGGAAAGTAGTAATGATAATTAGGAGACTGCCTCGAGTGCTTGCCATCGTTCTGCTAATTATGGCGCTTTTTGGGGTGTCGTGCAGCAGTGATGAATCTACGCAACCCAAAACGTATTCGGAAGCGCCTCAGATGACGATCGATACCGCCAGGCAATATACTGCTGTCATTGAAACGGAGAAGGGAGAGCTGGTGCTGGAGCTATTCGCCAGCGATGTTCCGATGACGGTTAATAACTTCGTGTTCCTTTCCCGCGAAGGGTTCTATGACGGCACGACCTTTCACCGCGTTATTCCCGGCTTTATGGCTCAGGGCGGCGATCCCAGCGGAACGGGAGCTGGCAATCCCGGCTATTCTTTTCCCGATGAGTTCACTCATCATACTCATGGTACGGGAACTCTATCGATGGCCAATTCTGGCCCCGATACTAACGGCTGCCAGTTTTTTATTACCTATGCTCCTCAACCGCATCTGGATGGTAAGCACTCGGTATTTGGTCAGCTAACGGAAGGAATGGAAGTCCTCGAGAGCATCGAGTCTGGCGATACCATCTTGAAAATAACCATACTGGAAGAATAGTTGATCTCAAGCTGGAAGAGCATGCATTGAGCTCGTTGTTGCTCTTCCTCGCTCGTGTGATCAGGCGTTTGGTTTTGTTGAATGGCTGCGTGCATTTTTTGTTGTGAGCGCTTTTTTACTGGCACGCCGGGGGGTATTTTGACTGCTGAAAGGAGGGCAGCGAT
>JAGYOV010000107.1 GCA_018399375.1 Dehalococcoidia bacterium | reverse complement strand
ATCAACTGGTGAGCCATCCTCTCTTATTATATGTGGCTCAACGCCAAAAAACGGCATAGTGGCTGATCCTGGTTTGGTAGGTATGGCGCCTGGCAAGGGGGAGATTAAAATGCCACCGGTCTCCGTTTGCCACCACGTATCTACGATAGGGCAGCGCCCTGAGCCTATGACATCGTGATACCACATCCATGCTTCTGGATTTATGGGTTCACCTACGGTGCCCAGAATGCGCAGTGAAGACAGGTCTCTCTTCTTGGGCCATTCGTCAGCTTCGCGCATTAGGGCCCGTAGAGCTGTGGGGGCAGTGTAAAAGATATTTACTTTGTACTTCTCCACGATCTCCCAGAACCTGTCCGGTTGAGGGAAAGTAGGCACGCCTTCGTAAAGTAAACTTGTGGCGCCGAATGCCAGCGGTCCGTATAAGATGTAGCTGTGTCCAGTTACCCAGCCGATATCTGCTGTGCACCAGTAAGTGTCTTCTTCCTTATAATCGAATATCCATTTGAAGGTTTGCATGCAATATAAAAGGTATCCGGCCTGTGTGTGAAGCACACCCTTGGGCTTACCCGTGCTGCCGCTGGTATAGAGGATGAACAAGGGATCTTCTGCGTCCATTACTTCAGGTTTGCACGCTGGAAAGATGTCGTCAGCTAACATCTCATCTGCCCACCAAATGTCGCGGCCCTCTTTCATGGTAACGTTGTTGCCAGTTCTCTTTGCTACAATGGTAGTTTTGACATTGGGGCAGGCCTCCAGAGCAGCATCAGCGCTCTCCTTGCTGTTGATGACTTTGCCGTTGCGGTAGTAGCCATCGCAACAGATTAGCAGAGTTGACTCGCAGTCCTGTATCCTGTCGCGGAGCGCTTCAGAGCTGAAACCTCCGAAGACTACGGAGTGGATGGCTCCTATCCTGGCGCAAGCAAGCATAGAAATGGGCAACTCGGGTATCATGGGCAAGTAGATAGAGACGCGATCTCCCTTTTTGATTCCATGCTTCTTCAGCACGTTGGCGAATTTGGTTACTTCATAGTAAAGTTCCTGGTAAGTATATGTTTTGCTTTCTCCCTCCGGTTCACCTTCCCAGATGAGAGCTGCCTTATTTCTCCGCCATGTATTGAGGTGACGGTCAATGCAATTGTAGGAAACGTTGATTTTGCCGCCAACAAACCATTCGTGATGGGCGTTGACAAAATCGTTTACCACCACCTTATCCCATTTCTTGTACCAATCGAGCTGCTCCCCCAGCTCTCCCCAAAACTTCTCAGGGTCTTTAATGGATTTCTCGTAGAGTTTCTTGTACTCATCCATGCTTTTGATATAGGCTTTTTCACTCGTTTCCTTTGAGGGCGGGAATACGCGCTTCTCGTCCATCATGGAAAGCATGCCTTTGTCTTCTGCCATAAATAATACCTCCTTTTCCTTAATATATACTTCGCTGAGGACAAAAACTTTCCGTAATGTAGCAAATTACACCCCAAAAATCAACTATATAGTTGGCCTTTTTTCATTTTTGTTGCATTAATTGTTTTCTCCCTTTAATTTGGCTAAAATTATCTTCTGCATACTGCTGGGTAATGGACTTCAATTTTCCCTCTTAACCAGATGAGATTTTGCTGTTCTGGAGTTTTTATTCAGAACAACGTTGTTTGGGGATTTGAGTGGCGTTGTGGTTTAGAATGTGGTTGATAATTATGCAAAGGCGATTGTAAAAAGGCAGAGGGATAGCTAATGAAAGTTCTGGGAATTGAAACTTCTTGTGATGAAACTGCAGCTGCAGTGGTTGATAATGGCAATAGCATTATGTCTAATGTGATAGCTTCTCAGGTGGATATTCACGCTCGTTATGGCGGTATAGTCCCTGAAGTTGCCTCGAGACAGCACCTGCTCGCTATTGTTCCTGTAGTGGAAAAGGCAATGGCTGACGCCGCAGTTTCCTGGCAGGATATTAACGGCATTGCCGTTACTTTTGGCCCGGGATTGGCGGGCTCGTTGTTAGTAGGAGTTAATATGGCCAAGGCAATTGCTATGGCCAGAGGGTTGCCGCTTATCGGGGTCAATCATCTGGAAGCACATATTTGTGCTAACTGGTTGGAGAACGGCAAAGCTGTAGAATTTCCCTGCCTTTGCCTCATTGTCTCTGGTGGGCACAGCGACTTGATATTGATGAAAGGGCAAACGCAGTTTGAGAAGCTGGGTCAAACTCGCGACGATGCTGCTGGAGAGGCGTTGGATAAGGCTGCCAGGATTTTGGGTTTGGGATATCCAGGGGGGCCTGCGATAGAACAAGCAGCAGAAAAAGGGATTCCTCTCTGGAGCTTTCCCCGCGCCTGGCTCAAGGGTAGCTATGATTTCAGTTTCAGTGGATTAAAAACATCCCTCTGGCACCTTGCCCAGAAGGGGCAGGTTTCGGTGGCCGATACTGCAGCGAGCTTTCAAGAGGCTATAGTGGATGTTCTGGTCAATAAAACGGTGGAGGCAGCTAGCGACCTGGGAGTAAAATCAGTCCTCCTTAGCGGAGGCGTGGCAGCCAATCATATGTTGCGGGAGCGTTTTGCTGCCCGTTCATTGCTTCCCGTTTTCGTTCCTTCTTCCATCTTGTGCACAGACAATGCTGCCATGGTGGCTGCCTGTGGGTATTATCGTTTTCAGGCAGGTGAATTCAGTGGCTATGATTTAGATGTGGTTCCGGGTCTCAGCCTGGGTTAGCGTAGTGCGAGGTTGAAAGAGCTGATCATTTGACACTGGAAAGGGCATACTATATAATGTTTTCTTCTGAAGATACCTGCACGTTAACAAGTGAATATGGTTTTGTGTCCAATCTGATATGGGTCAAGAGAATAAGGGCATAGGGTGGATGCCTTGGCATCAACAGCCGAAGAAGGGCGTGGCAAGACTGCGAAAAGCCTCAGTGAGCTGTCTAGCTAGCTTAGCTGGGGATTCCCGAATGGGGCAACCCACTTAGATTAAAATCTAAGTACTCATTTATGTGAGGGGTAAGCGGGCGAACTGAAACATCTAAGTAACCCGAGGAAAAGAAATCAAAGAGATTCCCTGAGTAGTGGCGAACGAAAAGGGAGGAGCCCAAACCGAAATAGCTCAGTGGGCTTGTAACCTAAGCTATTTTGGGGTTGTAAGGCACAGGGGGCAGAGTACAAGACCTGCCACAGAGTTACCAAATCTCGCTTTAGTCGAATGCTTCTGGAAAGGGCAACCATAGGAGGTGATAGTCCTGTAGGCGAAAAGGTGAGATCTCTGCTTGTGTTCTTGAGTACCACGGGGCACGTGGAACCTTGTGGGAAGCTGGGGGGACCACTCTCCAAGGCTAAATACTGTTGATGACCGATAGTGAACCAGTACCGTGAGGGAAAGGTGAAAAGAACCCCGGGAGGGGA
>JAGYOV010000106.1 GCA_018399375.1 Dehalococcoidia bacterium | reverse complement strand
TAAAGCGATAGAGGGGAAAAAGGTCAGAATAATTATGCCCAACACCATCATCAGAACAAAGGGTATAATGCCCTTGAATATTGTCTCAATGGGGACATCTCTCGCTACACCTTTGATGACAAAAACATTCATCCCGATAGGAGGTGTAATCATTCCCATCTCTATCATTACGATCATGATTACGCCGAACCATATTGGGTCAAAGCCCAACCCTACGATTGCGGGATAGAAGATGGGTAGAGTAATTAACATCGCGGGAATGACGTTCATGATACAGCCAAGGACTAAATATACGAGCAGAATGAAGGCGAGAACGAGGTAGCGGCTAACATCTAGCCCCACTACGAAGTTTGATATCAGAAAGGGAGCCCTACTTGCCGTTATGAAGTAGCTCAGCATCATCGCGCCAATAAGAATTATGAGCAACATGGATATCGTTCGCCCTGAGTCTAGCATTGCATTGAAGAGCGTCTTGCGAGAAAGTCTTCTCTTGGCTAAGCCTATGAGCATGGCTCCACAGGCGCCAATTGCTCCTGCTTCAGTAGGAGTAAAGATTCCTATGTAGATGCCCCCAATAACAAGTATGAATAGTAGCAGCATTGACCAGGAACCCTTAAGAGCAACTAGTCTTTCTATAAAGCCCACCTTAGGTGCAGCAGGCCCTATGGCAGGGTTAAAGCGAGCTTCTCCGTAGATCACCATCATAAAGAGTATAGCGAGCATCACGCCCGGCAAAATACCGGCAATAAAAAGCGTTCCTATGGACTGGTCGGTAACAATACAGTAGAAGATCATACCTATACTGGGGGGGATCATGGTGCCGAGTGTGCCCCCAGCCGCTACACTGCCGGTAGCTAGCCGGGGGCTGTAGTTGTATCTTTGCATCTCGGGCAAAGAAGCTGATCCCATTACGGCTGCAGTCGCAAAACTGTCCCCACAGATGGCCCCAAAACCAGCACATCCTCCAACGGTAGCCATGGCTAGGCCTCCTGGCAGCTGGCCTAACCATTTATGTGCGGTGTAGTAGATATCATGGCTTATTCCTACTTCGGAAGAAATATACCCCATGAGCACAAAAAAGGCGACGACACATAAAGTGTAATCACTTATGGTGCCGAAAGGCGCAGACCCCAAATAGTATAAAGAGGCGTTTGCTCCCAGAAGGTAAAAGCTGCCGAGGAAACCCACCATGATCATGACAAAGGCGATATACATTCCCAACAAAAGAAACAGCAATAGCATGCCGAAACCAATGATCGCCGTTGCTTCCCTTGACGGCTGCAGCCAAAATATCGCCATAAATAGCCCCAAAACTAGTACGCATGCTACAGCGAACCAGTGCCATTGCCGCCTCCGGTTTACCGCGGATAGACTGCGGAGTAATTCTACCAGCAAGGCTATGGCAAGCAGAGCAATACCGAAAGCTGCCACGAAAATGAATGGCCCAACCAGTACTTTTACTACTATGCCCACGGTACCTGCCTGCCACTTTTCCAAGCCAAAGGCGGCAACTTGCCAGAGCATTAAGCAACATACGCTCAGGCTGACCAGGCTAGTTACGCTATTAACTACTGATTGAACGGACTGTGATAGTTTGGAAATAACCAGTTCTACTCTGACATGGCGCTTCTCAACCGCAGTATAAGCTATGCCGAAGAAGACCAGGATAACCAGCATCAGTTCTTCTAGCTCAACGGTACCCGGTATGGGTTTTGTGATGGCGTAACGCAATAGAACATTCACCCCCATCAGCACCACCATAACCAGGAGTATGCCCGTACCTACACCATTAATTGCCTGCGTTACTGGCTTGAGTACTATATCTATGTGATTTGCAGCTTTATCTAACACTGTTTCTTATTCTCATTAAGAATATTTTTCGCAAAGCCTGAGTGCTTCGTCAAGCAAATCCTGCCCTGGTAAACCATTTGCTTCTTGCTCTTGTACCCAGTTAGCTCGCATATCTGAGAAAATAGCGTCCAGTTGGTCTTTCTCATCCGGTGAAAAAGATGTAAAGGTGTCTCCTTTATCTTTCATGGCATTGATAGCGACTGTATCAGTTCCGTCGAACACCTCACCAAACAAATCACCTGCCACGGTGCTACTAACTCCATCTATGGCTTCCTGAAGGTCTGATGGTAAGCTATTCCACTTTTCAAGGTTCATGAGCAAGGCAAAGTAATCAGTGTGAAAGTTGCCGTTATCAAGATGGCAGGACAGCACCTCGTCTAGCTTGAATCCTGGCATAGGGCCAAAGGGTCCCATATGGCCGTCCATAACTCCCTTTTCCAAAGCGAGGTAACTATCGGGCATGGGCAGGAATTGTGGGACCCCCCCTAGTGCTTCGGTTATTGCCGCATCAGTATCTCCCCCGCATCTTATGAGTAGTCCTTCAATATCGTCTATGCTATTTATTGGTTTATTTGCAGTGTGAAGTTGGTATGGTGAGGTAGAATAAAAGAAGAGCACCTTTACCTCTTCATACTCCGCTTGAATCTCGGGAGATCCGTGGTAGAGATCGTGGAAGACCTTGTTTGCAGTGACAGCATTGGGGAAATCCAGTGGAAGAATCCCAAGCTGGGATAATGGAAATATTTCTGGGTGGTAAGCCAGCACTACCATGCCCATGTCGCAAGCCCCTGCAACAACTGCATCGTAAGTTTCTTCTGCCTTAGCTATAGTTCCCCCAGGGAAGACCTGTATCTCGACCGCTCCTTCAGTCGCGTCATTCACCATTTGTGCCCATACTTCATAGGCGTCGGTAGTCATAGGATGTGAGGCAGGATAAGATTCGCTGAGGGAGAACTCTACTGGTTGCGGTTTTGCCGTTGGGCTTGGACTTGGGCTTGGACTTGGTGATGGAGAGGGTGTAGTATCAGAAGAGCATCCTACCATTAGCAAGCTCAATCCTAGTATTATTGTTGCCCCTAGCTGTAACCATTTCCTATTCTTCATAGTTTGTCTCCTCCTTGAATTCAGATTTTTGTTACTTCTTCAATTCTCTAACTATTCCTATGACGCCACCTCCTTTTCCCAACGTGCTCAGTAGTGATTTAATCATTGGGTAAATATCGACAAAGTCCTTGTTTTCTTCATTCATGCTAGTTGTATTCATGCAAAGTCGCCCTCTTCCTTTCAGCATAGCAAGCTACTCTCTTACTTACAATAGGGTAAAAATATGATTTTCTGGTGTATTGAGACCTGATTTAAATTTCAGTGAACCTTCTGCCTTATATCTATAAGGTTCATCAAGGTAGTGGAATCTTGGATTAGCGTAAATGAAAGTTGGGCTAAGGTGTGATTAAACCTTCGCGGATGGCATAGAGCACCAACTGAGTGCAATCGTGAATATCCAGTTTTCTCATCAGGTTGAGGCGGTGAGTCTCAACAGTGTTCATGCTGATGTTGAGAAGCGTAGCAATTTCCTTATTCGTTTTTCCCTCGG
>JAGYOV010000105.1 GCA_018399375.1 Dehalococcoidia bacterium | reverse complement strand
TCCAAAATTAGAGATAGCCTATCGTCGAGGAGTGAAACCCCAAGGGAACGGGCGAGCTCAACAGTTAATAGCAGAAGTTTTTCAGATTGGGGAAGCCAACTGGCGAGGAATTGGCAACATACCTTCAAGTGGACTAAAAATCAGACAAGAGTACCAGCACTTTGATGCTGAAAGGATATTCCCCCTGAAGATAAAACTCGGTAAAGAGCCAGCAGGGTGTCGTTGCGGTGATATAATTAGAGGCGTAGCTACCCCGTCCGATTGCAAACTATTTGGTAAGGCATGTACTCCAGAGAGCCCGGTGGGCCCCTGCATGGTATCCAGTGAGGGTGCCTGTGCTGCTCATTACGCATATGGAGTAAAATATGAGTGAAGCTATTATCCTGGCCCACGGCAGTGGAGGCAGGTTGAGCCACGAGCTAATGGAGAGAATACTTCTCCCCCCCCTAGCCAATCCGCTACTAGACAAATTAGATGACTCCGCCGTTTTCGAATCGAGCGGATACTTGGCATTTACCACTGACAGCTATGTCGTTAACCCCATCTTTTTCCCAGGAGGAGATATAGGAAAGTTATCGATATGCGGCACAATTAATGACCTTGCCATGA
Source organism: Dehalococcoidia bacterium (assembly GCA_018399375.1). GTDB lineage: Bacteria > Chloroflexota > Dehalococcoidia > GIF9 > AB-539-J10 > M55B177. The sequence continues at coordinate 2,945 of JAGYOV010000105.1, read as the reverse complement.
GTGGAGCTAAGCCACTCTACCTGAGCTTATCACTTATCATTGAAGAAGGCCTGCCTCTTAACGAACTGAAGCTGATAATACAATCGATAAAAGCAACGACGGAAAAGGCTGGGGTGAAAATTATTACCGGGGACACCAAGGTAGTAAATAAAGGACAGACCGACAAGATATTTATTAACACATCAGGGATAGGGGCAATCTCTCCGAACATTAACATCTCAGGATCCAACGCCAAAGTTGGAGATGATATTATCCTAAGCGGGACTATTGGTGATCACGGCATGGCTATAATGAGTCAGCGAGAGGGGCTCAAGTTTGAAATATCGGTGGAAAGCGACTGCGCTCCCCTAAATGAGATGGTCTCCCAAATGATATTAGCTTCTCATAAAATTCACTCTCTTCGCGATCCTACTAGAGGAGGTTTGGCAACGACTCTCAATGAACTTGCCCATCAGTCCGACGTTGGCATCGTGATAGAGGAAACCAAGATACCAATCAAAGAGGGAGTGAGAGCTGCCTGCGAGCTTTTGGGATTTGACCCTCTTCACATCGCCAACGAGGGCAAGTTAATAGCCATAGTGGACCCTCATGACACCGACAAGATCTTAGCCAGCATAAAGTCCAATCAATACGGAAAAGATGCGGCTATAATTGGGGAAATAACTGATGCCCATAAAGGCAAAGTAGTACTTAAAACAAAATTTGGCCCCTCACGTCTCGTCGATATGCTAACAGGAGAACTATTACCACGGATATGCTAGACGAGCAGGAGAATTTTATTGCTTAACTGCAGGCAAGGACAGTTCTAGTGATTTCTGTTGGCGTTGATATCATAGAAGTAGAGCGAATCAGATTAGCTCTTGCCAGATGGCAAAGGCGCTTTTCTGGACGAGTTTATACCAAAGACGAAATTGAGAACTGCAACGGTGATCCATCCTCTCTGGCAACCCGATTCGCTGCCAAGGAAGCAGTAATGAAAGTTCTGGGCACTGGAACGCACAGCATCAAGTGGCGGGAAATCGAAATACTCAGCAATGATTCGGGCAAGCCATTTGTCAAACTCTACGGCAATGCCAGCACAAGGTTGAAGGAACTTCATATGAGCGAGGTCGCCATCAGCATTTCCGATACCAGAGATTATGCCGTCGCCACAGCGATAGGCACATAGCTATTCAAGAAACTTCCCTGCTATAATGCCAGAGGTATGCTGGCCAAAGTATTGAGCTGCGCTATAATTGGTTTGGAAGGGTTCATGATTGATGTGGAAACAGATATTCTTGCAGGATTGCCTTCCTTTACAATAGTAGGCCTACCCGATAAGGCGATACAGGAATCCAGAGACAGAGTCAAATCAGCCATAAAAAACTCGAACTATAAGTTTCCTAACAGGCGTATCACCGTCAACCTCGCTCCTGCAGACATCAAGAAGGGAGGACCTTCCTATGACCTGGCTATAGCCATGAGCATATTGAGCAGTTCAGAGCAGCTAAGTGTGGACTTCACCGATAGCATTTTCCTGGGAGAACTTTCCCTTGATGGCAGATTACGCCGTACTCACGGCATACTTCCCATGGTATCATTGGCCAGAGATAAGGGCTTGAGCCAGGTATTTGTCCCCTTAGATAATGCAGAGGAAGCCTCACTGCTAGAAAATATATCTATCTTCCCTGTAGAATCGTTAGCCCAGCTAGCAGCACACTTCAAAGGGGAACTTGAGATACTCCCATATCACGGGGAAAAAGATCTGCAGCGAAGAGTCCCTTCCAGTTACGCCTTCGACTTTAGCCATGTTAAAGGGCAGGAACATGCCAAGCGAGCCCTAGAGATAGCAGCTGCGGGCAGGCACAATATCTTGATGACAGGGCCACCGGGGAGTGGCAAAACCATGTTAGCTCGTTCCTTGCCTTCCATACTCCCTCCTCTGACCACAGAAGAAGCTATTGAGGTAACCAAAATTTATAGCGTCAGCGGTTTATTGCCTCCGGACACTTCACTCGTTACAGAGCGCCCCTTCCGTTCCCCACACTACACTATCTCCCACTCTGGTCTAACGGGAGGAGGGCAATGGCCTCGGCCTGGTGAGATAAGCCTGAGTCACAATGGAGTACTATTTCTAGATGAATTTCCTGAATTTGGTCACGTTGCACTGGAATCATTGCGCCAGCCCATGGAAGATAAGGTGGTGACCATCAGCAGAGTACATGGCAATGTAACGTTCCCTGCCAATTTTATGTTAGTCGCGGCTATGAATCCTTGCCCATGTGGCTACTATGGAGATCCTTTCAGGGAATGTAAATGTTCTGTAACGGAAATTACTCGATACAATAAGCGAATAAGCGGCCCTTTACTGGACCGCATAGATATCTTTATTGATGTTCCACATGTCGAATACGAAAGACTTACAACAGAAAAATCGGCAGAAACATCTAGCACGGTAAGAGAAAGGGTCAAAGTAACTCATAAAACACAGTTGGAGCGTTTTACAGGTACAGCCACTTTCAGCAACGCCAGCATGAGCCCCACAGAGATGAAGAAGTTTTGTATGCTTGAAGCGGCAGCACAGAGCCTTTTCCATACAGCAACAAAACAGTTACACCTCACCGCCCGCTCTTTCTACAGAGTACTGAAAATTGCCCGCACTATCGCCGATCTCGAAAATAGTACGGGCATCAAAACCCACCACATAGCCGAAGCATTACAATATCGTCGCAAAGAGCCTTTTTGATCAGGTACTACCAAACTACTAAAAGAATTACTCCAGCAGCGCCCAGCAACAATAGACCCAAAACCAGAGAAATCTTTCCCCCCAATACCCACGCCCCTACCCATGACCTTTGAGGTTCATGGGTTATATATTCCTTGATATCTTTCCCCTTCAAGATAGAATCGTAATAGCGACTTCTTTCCCTGCGCCCGAGTAGCAAAGCTACCATACCAAAAATGGT
>JAGYOV010000104.1 GCA_018399375.1 Dehalococcoidia bacterium | reverse complement strand
AACAGAACTCTTAGTAAAGGAAACAATTATTTGCGCATCTCATCGCTTTTGCAATAGAGATATCACCATAGCTGATATAGGAACTGGTAGCGGGGTCATTGCAATTAACCTCGCGCTGGCATTACCGCGAGCCAGAATCTATGCTATCGATATCTCAAATTCCGCTCTACAGGTTGCCATGATAAATTGCCAACGGCACAAAATTGATAACCGAGTTGAACTGATCCAGGGGAATCTAATAGAGCCATTGCTCCAACCAGTAGATATGGTGGTAGCCAATCTTCCGTATGTCAGGCGTCATGAGATGGAACAGCTAAGCCCAGAAATAGTAAATTTCGAACCGAGAATAGCATTGGATGGTGGTAAAGATGGACTGGATAAAGTGCGCGCATTGCTGACACAGGTCATGGGTAAAATTCATCCCGAAGGAAGCGTTTTGCTGGAAGTGGGCTCGGGACAAGCTAAAACAGTGACCTCTCTAATAAAAGAACTCTTTTCAGGATGCAGGGTTACATCAATCCCTGACCTGAGCGGAATCGACAGAGTGGTGAAATTTAACCTTGAAGAAGGTTAGAAACTGGCACATATCGCTCAGCAGCCTGTACACATCGGTTCTGATCCCCCACCACAAAGCTCAGCAACCACAACCGCTGGTTCCTACTTCTGTTCAGAGCTATCCAGCGCCATGCTTATCAGTTCAGCGATATCCAAATCCTTAAGTGACTCATCCAACCCCTTCCCCTTAATGGCATCTTCTAACATCTGCATACAGAAAGGACAGGCCGTAGCTACAATATCCGCCTTGACATCTACCACATCTTCAATGCGCACATCGCTTATCCTCTTACCGCTGGTCTCCTCAATCCAGAAGCGACCGCCTCCACCACCACAGCAGAAGCTATTCCAACCATGGCGTTCCATTTCCGTAAATTCGATCCCAGGGATTGCCTTCAGGACTTCTCGGGGTGGATCGTAAATACCGTTATGCCTACCAAGATAACAGGGGTCGTGATAAGTTATCCTGCTGGTCAGTGCCGTATTTAGCTTCAACTTGCCTTCTTTTATCAATTGGGCGATTAGCTGGGAGTGGTGAAGAACTTCAAAGTTACCTCCAAACTGAGGATACTCATTCTTAATAGTGTTAAAGCCATGCGGGCAAATCGTCAGTATTTTCTTCACTTCATAGTTCTTTAAGACCTCGATGTTCTTCATGGCCTGCATCTGGAATAGATACTCATTTCCTATCCGGCGAGCAGGTTCACCACAACAGCTTTCCTCAGAACCCAGGGTGGCAAAGTTGATTCCAGCCGCTTTTAGTATCTTCGCCATAGCCCGGGCTATCTTCATACTACGATCCTCGAGAGACCCTTGGCAACCTACCCAGAACACCAGGTCAAATTCACTACCATCAGAGAGATGTTTTATGTCAAGCCCCTCTTCCCAATCAGTTCGAGTGGCGGTAGTCCCCTTGCAGGCATGCCCTCTAACCTCAATGGAGGTCAATATAGGCTCAGCCAACTCAGGGATTCGAGCCTGCTCCAACACCAGATTGCGGCGCATATCAACAATTTTATCGATATGCTCAATGTAAACGGGGCATATCTCCTGACAGGCTCCACAGGTACAACAACTCCAGATTGCCTCCTCTGGAACTACGTTATCAACAAGAGAGCGAGGAGAATCTCCCTCTATTTTAGTAAACATAGAGGTCTCCGGCACCTTGGTCTTAAAAGGATAGTGACTTTCATCAAGAGTCTCTGCTTTCAAAGATTGAATCAACTTCTTGGGAGATAGAGGCTGACCGCTGAGGTAAGCAGGACATCTTTCCTGGCACCTGCCACAGCGGGTGCAGGCATCCAGATCCAACAACTGCTTCCAAGTAAAGTTGTGAATATCGTTGACACCATAGAACTCGGCCTCTTCCAGGTTAATGGGTGACAGCGCTCCCCGAGGACCCAAATTGCGAAAGAAGACATTCAGTGGTGCAGCTATAATATGGCTCAACTTGGTATAGAAAAGTGAGATGTAAATAACAACTCCCACCGTCAATAAGACGTGCACGTACCAGATAACCTTGTACGAGATCAACAGTACAGACATCGACAATCCGGTGAAAGCATTGCTGAGCAGCAAGCCTCCCGGCGACCAAATGCTCCAGGCCGCCAGTTGAGATGCTGGATCAATTGTCGCGAGGCGAATCGCCTCTGACAGGAACCCTGTTATCACCACCGCGAGTATTATGATGATGCCCGTAATATCATCGCGAGACCTATCGAGCTGTTCCTGAAAAGCTCCTGGTTTCTGGGCATATCTACGGATTATCAGCACTATCAAGCCAACGATAATCATTATGCCGCCAAGATCGGCGGCCAGCGAGTGGAGGAGGCCCGAAGTCCCTTCTAGCCAATAATGGAACCAGTAGTGGCTGAGGAAATCTATTCCTGCACACAGCAAAAGGAAAACGCTCCCCCAGAAAATAAGAAAGTGAGGAATGCCAGGATAAGGTTCTCTAAATATCTTTTTGTGGAGTAATCCATCGACAACACCGACTTTTATAAATGCCCATATTCGTTGCCAGAATGGATGAAACCTGTCCTCTGGTTGACTTTGCCGCCATACGACCCAGAAACGTACAACTATAGCATAAAGAAATATGACAGCGGCAACAATGGCGAGAGAATAAACGACCCAAGGACCTTCAGGAATTTCCCAGAAAACCTCGCGTAATCCGTCCAACATACCCTGTACTCCTTTTTAAAACGAGCTGCTAGAATATAAAATATGTTTTATAGCTTCAGATTGCCAATTATATCACACCGTATGATAATAGCTGCAACCTATAGAGATAACCAGAAGCAAGAACTAAACTAGTCAACTACCCTCCGTATTCGCCTTATGTCAATCGCACTACCCGTTTTCTCATCTATATCGAGCAATATGGAATCAAAAGATACCTGATGGCCTGCCGCTACGGACAAACGAGAGGGTGCTTGAGTAAGAAAGCGCTCGATAACAGATTCATTGTCATCTCCAATTACGGAATTAACAGGCCCGACCATGCCTATATCAGTAACATAGGCAGTACCCCCCGGCAGTATACAGGCATCGATAGTTCCCACATGCGTATGCGTACCGAGTACAGCGCTGACACGCCCATCAAGGTACCTCCCCATGGCAACTTTCTCCGAAGTTGCCTCAGCGTGGAAATCAATTATCACAATTTTGCTTCTATCCTTGAACTGGTCCAAAAGCTGATCCATGGCTCGAAAAGGACAGTCATAGTTTCCCAAAAACGTACGCCCGATTATATTAACCACCAGAACGCCACTTTTAAATAAATAACCTCTTCCTGGATTTAACGGAGGATAATTTAAGGGACGCAGCAGAGCTAGACTATCATCATTCATATATGGAATTATTTCTTTCTTGTTCCATATATGATTACCTGAAGTTATTACATCAATCCCTGAGCGTAGAAGTTCCTCTGCTATGTTGGGGGTAATTCCCAGACCACCAGCGCTATTTTCGCCGTTGCCTATCACCAAGTGAATATCGTACTCTCTCTGTAAAGATGGAAG
>JAGYOV010000103.1 GCA_018399375.1 Dehalococcoidia bacterium | reverse complement strand
AGAATTATAAACAAGGACGCAAGGATGGAGATTAAAACGATCCAGGTTGATCCGGCTATAGAGGACAGACGCCTGGATAAGTATCTGGCACAGACTTTAATCCAGTTTTCTCGTTCAAGAATAAAGAAACTCATTGAACAAAATCGCGTGCTGGTTAATGAACAAAAAGCAAGAACCAGCTTGAAATTGAAGGAGACTGATAGAATAACCATCTTTCTGCCAACTCTGGCAGAGCGTCCTTCTCCCGAGGAAATAACACTAAACGTAATCTATGAAGATGAAGATATCATGGTCATCAACAAGCCCCCTGGATTAATCATTCATCCCTCGCCGGGGCATACCGACCATACGCTGGTTAATGCTCTTCTATCCCTTTGCCCTCACATGGATATCGGTAATGACCCCATGCGCCCTGGTATAATCCACAGATTGGATAAGGATACTTCAGGCCTTATCGTAATCGCCAAGAACGACCTTGCTCGCAAATACATCACAGCCCAATTTAAAGCTCGCACCGTAAACAAAGGATATCTCGTTTTGGTGAAGGGAAAATTAACGCCTAAACGAGGCATAATCGAGGCCCCCATAGGCAGAGACTCCCATCATCGCATGCAAATGGCGATAGTTGAAAAGGGGAAAGAAGCTATCTCCAAGTACGAAGTTAAGGAATATTTGGAGGACTACACCTTGATAGAAGTGAATACGCTGACAGGTCGCACTCACCAAATACGAGTACACTTAAAAGCTATCGGCTACCCCGTAGCGGGCGATCCGGTTTATGGCTCAAGGGCATCATTTTTGCCCAGACAATTCGTCCATGCTCACTATCTGGGTTTCCATCTCCCCCACAACAACGAATACCATGAATTCAGATGCGCTCTACCCGAAGACCTGGCAGAAGCGCTATGCTATCTCTCACCCAGTCAAAATAACTATGAACTCGTTTAATTCTCGTAAACAGTATTTTTATATATACCCAGCGGGAGTTTAGTCACCATCTCTTCTTTGATCCAACGCAAACAATCCACGGGAGCTTCATAGGATAGAACGAGGCATGCGCAAAGAACGTCAACTAAGCTAACACCAACGTTATCGACCTGCTTCTGGATAGCGGTTCTGATGTAATTTCTCGTGTGCTCATAGTCGTCCACCGAAGTTAAGGCACCTCGGGCGCTATAGGCAACTCCTTTAAACGTGGCTGCCATTTCAGCCATTGGCACATGATTCTCACTCACGGCCAATTCCGCCTCATCGGGCACAGGAACAATACAACCAACTGGCGTGGCTACACGCCACCCCTTTGGCCATGGGCCATAAAGCGGGTCGTTACAATTAATGACTGTTATCTTATCAAACGCAGTCATTGCTCTCATCAGAGAATTGTAACCGGTAATATCGAACTTCGGGCTGTTCAGCAAAGCGAGCACTATTTTATCGGGATGAGCATGCTTGGCAGCCAAAGCCATCTCTATTGGATCATCGTATGTTCCCACTACCTGCCCAAAATCCAGACTCAATACCGTTGACCCTCCACAACTTATACCATCGAAGGCTACAAAGTTATCTTTAAGCTTCAGTTCATCTATAACTCCGGCGATGATTCGCCCCACCGTTGGATGCTGACATCCTGCACAATTAGCGAGAGGGGGAGATGGCATCAACCTCGGCAAGCCGGCAACTTTCTCCCTGATAGTAGCTTCACCCGGCACCTCCAGAGTTGCAAATACCTCTACTGCCCAGTGGGGACACATTCTGGCACAAATCCCACAAGTATTGCATTGCTCTGCCTTGACTACAACAGGGAGATTACATCCCAGGGGACCAATTTTCCCCCTATCCATTTCCAGACATTCACGAGGGCAAAACTGTACGCAATAGCCACATCCATGGCAGCGATCTTCATTAATAACTACTTCACTGGAAAACATCATATCCTCCTTAGTATTCCTTTTCTGCTGGCATAGATACGATGGGGGAAATGCCAAACCTCAACTGGCATTGCAAGCACCGATTTGCCTCCTTGGCCGCCATGTCTCCTGTAAACCCAAGCTCCACCTCGGGGAAATCCCCATTCGAAGAAACTGCCATCCGTTGCGCAACTGGCACACGGGGCATCGCAACGCGATTCAGATCCGCAAAACCATCTACCTTTTCTGCTCTCAGACCTGGCCCTGCCACCTCAACCCTCCTTCCTCTTATATCACCACTGCCCCCCAAGTATTTATCAATAACTACCGACGCTTTCTTCCCCATGGCTATTGCCTCGACAACAGTAGAGGGCCCACTGACCACATCGCCCGCAGCATAAACGCCCGGCATATGCGTCGTCACTCCGCTGTTATCAACTGCAATTAATCCTCTGCTACTAACTTGCAGATAGTCATCCTCTCCTATAAACGAAGTTTCAACTGTCTCTCCAATAGCTGCGATGAGAGAGTCGAACTCAAGAACATACTCACTTCCTTCAATGGGAATTGGCCGCTGCCTACCGCTGGCGTCTTTCTCTCCCAATTTCATCTGAACGCATTCAACCTGGAGATAATCACCCTTTCTGATTATCCTCACAGGAGTGGTAAGGAACCTGATTTCAATTCCTTCCTCCAGCGCCGCCTCCACCTGTTCAACATCAGCAGGCATCTCTGCCCGAGAACGCCGGTATAGAATAGTTATCTTCCGCGCCCCCATTCGCAGTGCCACCCTTGCGGAATCTATGGCAACATTCCCGCCACCAACAACTGCTATCTGTCCCTCAATGTGAGGCATTTTCCCAAAACTTACATCTTTCAAGAAAGCAACGCCATTTATCACACCGGGATCGCTCTCTCCTTCTATGCCCAATTTAAGAGACCGATGAGCACCGGTGGCAACTAGAACAGCATCGTATCCCTGCTGTAGCAGTTTGCCCACCGAGGCAACTTTTGTACCCGTTTTTATCAAGACTCCTGCTCTCTTAACCTCTTCTATTTCCTGTGCAAGTACGTGGCGAGGCAGACGATAGGAAGGAATACACATCTGCATCATGCCACCCGGCTCCGGCATTTCTTCAAGCACAGTTACCGAGTGCCCCTGGCGCGATAGATAATAACCAGCGGTAAGTCCACATGGGCCTGAACCCACAATAGCAACGCTTTTGCCCGTAGCAACAACCGCATGCGAATTTTGATCCCAAATGACATTTTGATCCGCAGCAGCGCGCTTCAAAGCAGCTATCGCTATGGACTCGGTTAACCCGGCCCTCTGGCATTTTTCTTCACATGGATGAGGGCATACTCTTCCCAAAACCCTGGGGAAGGTGACCTCTTCTCTAATAACTGCTGCAGCTTCATCGAACCTGCGCTGTCCTATAAGCCAAACATACCGTGGCACATCAATTCCCGCAGGACAGGCTTGCGTACAGGGAGCTTGAGGTCTACTGTGATCAACCCATCCTCCATCTCTATCATTCAGTGCACCTGTAGGACACACCTCCACGCAGAGCCCGCAAAACCTGCAGCCATTTTCCTTGAGCGATGGCGACGGGAAAGGCCCTACCATCATCCTGCCCTCCCTAGGGCTGAAGTCTATTGCTCCAGGTTCCCCTATTTCCTTCTTGCATGCCCTTATACATAACTCGCAGAGGATACAGCGGTTGTGATCAAACTCAAAAAGCGGCTGGTCGCGGTCAATAGGAAGATTCCGAGAAACATAAGGCGGGAAATCTTCCTCCCTTACACCTATATACTCCGCTAGATCATTCAACCCAGGCATATTCAACCGGGGACTCGGCAACG
>JAGYOV010000102.1 GCA_018399375.1 Dehalococcoidia bacterium | reverse complement strand
TCGCGATCATCAAAGAAAACATCTATTCCAGCACTTTGCAACTCCGCATAAATTCTCTCTGCCTCAGAAGAAACTTCACGATCGCTCAAGTATAGTGGACAGAGATAAACCTTATAAGGTGCTACCGACATTGGCCAGATTATCCCTTTATCATCATGATTGCTCTCTACAATGGCAGCCATCAGTCGTCCTATCCCAATACCGTAACATCCCATGAAAATAGGCTTGGATGCACCATCACAGTCCAGAAAAGATGCCCCAAATTTGGTGCTGAACAAGGTACCCAGCTTGAATATATGCCCCACTTCAATACCGCGCACAGATAACAACTCGCCATCACATATGGGGCACCTATCCCCAGAACGAGCTAACGCAATATCCGCCACAATATTAGCCTGAAAATCTCGAGGATAGTTTACATTTTTGAGATGATATCCCCTCTTGTTGGCACCAGCGATAAAATTAGTTCCAAGTGTTACAGAATCATCAGCAATAATTTTTGTTCCCCTCATATCGACAGGCGAAGCGAACCCGGATACCACTTCACCCCCTTTCACTTCTTCCTCCGTAGCGAGGCGTAGGTCTACACATTTCAGCACATTCTTTAATTTCGTCTCGTTCACATCCATATCGCCCCTGATGACGACGAAAACGAACTCACCATCAGCAGAATAAAACACCGCTTTCAAGGTTTGCTCAGGCAATATTCTCAGGAAATTAGCCACTTCATCTATAGTCTGCACTCCGGGAGTAGCCACTTCTTCAAGAGGCAAGGGGCTCATGCTATTTAGCTGTTTTTTGGAAACGTGAGCCTTCTCTATATTAGCGCTATAGCCACAATCATGACAATAAATGATTTCATCATCCCCGGTATCAGATACCAACATAAACTCATGAGAGTCTTTCCCTCCGATAGCACCGCTATCAGCCTCCACCTTTAATACTGGCAGCTCAAAACGCGCATAAAGTCTTTCATAGGCGCGAGCCATCTTCTCATAACTTCTCCCCAGACCAACTTCATCAATATCAAAACTGTAGAGATCTTTCATGAGAAATTCTCGGACTCGCAGCAAACCACCTCGAGGTCGAGGTTCATCACGAAATTTTGCCTGTATTTGATAAAGCAGCAAGGGAAGATCCCTGTAGCTCTGGACATGTTTACTCACAAGTTCGGTTACGACTTCTTCATGCGTAGGCCCCAGCGCAATTTTGTGCTCCTTACGATCAACCAGCGTAAACAGTGACTCACCAAAGGCAGTATCTCTTCCCGATTGAAGCCAGAGTTCAAAAGATTGCAACACCGGAAGCAATAATTCCTGCCCACCAACATCATCCATTTCTTCCCTGATAATGCTTTCAATTTTCCTCAGCACCCTATGCCCCATAGGCAGGAAAGAATAAACTCCTGCAAATTCCTGAGAAATAATACCTGCCCTGACCAGCAGTTGGTGGCTTATGCTATCTGCTTCTGAAGGAATCTGCCGCAATGTTTTGCCAAAAAGTTGTGAAGACCGCATTATGTCAACTCCTGATATTTATATTTTCATTTTCTTTTCTTATTTAATTCACTCAGAAAGAGGACCCTTTTCTGAAATAGAGTCTATCTCTGCCTTCAGAGCCTCCAAAATATTTTCCTTTGGGACCGCCTTTATCACTCTGCCCTTCTTAAAGAGAATACCCTTATCCTTACCCCCAGCAATGCCCACATCAGCACTCTTTGCTTCACCAGGTCCATTCACCACACACCCCATAACAGCTACTTTGATCGGCTTATGCACTTCTTCCAGATATCTGTCCACCTCTTGGGCCAACTTAAGCACATCTATCTGTGCCCTACCACAGGTAGGACAACTAACCAGAGTTGCCCCCCTCTGGCGCAACCCAAGAGCTTTCAAAATTTCGTAAGCGGCAACTACTTCCTCGCAGGGGTGAGCACTGAGGGAAACACGAATGGTATCTCCGATACCCTCATAAAGAAGCACTCCCATTCCTATAGCACTACGGATGACTCCCGTTCTAGGAAGTCCTGCTTCAGTGATACCAAGATGCAGGGGATATGGAATCCGGGCAGCTATCATCCTGTAAGCCTCAATCATAGTTGGAACATCAAAAGACTTGAGAGAAACTTTGATCAGATTAAAATTCATCTCCTCCATTAATTCCACCTGTCGCAAAGCTGCGTCAACCATTCGTCGAGACAAAGATTCTGCCACTTCAAATCCCGCAGGCAAACTGCCCTCGTTTACGCCAACCCTGATAGGAATCTCCCTATCCCTCGCCATAGCTACCACCATGGCAATTTGTTCCCTCTTGCGAATATTACCAGGATTCAGCCGCAGGCCATCAACGCCAGCTCGCAGCGAAGCCAGTGCTAAACGATAATCAAAGTGGATATCAGCGATGAGTGGCAGAGGAATTTCCTTCTTTATGCTCGAAAGGGCCTCAGCGGCCTCCATATCGGGAACAGCTACGCGCACGATCTCAACCCCACAATCTTCTAACTCCTTAATTTGCCGCACGGTGGCCGCAATGTCACGAGTATCAGTATTAGTCATAGACTGCACTGAAATGGGGGCAACTCCACCAACAGTAACTTCGCCAATCTTTAACGGGATAGATCTCCTTCGGTTCAAAGTATAAACTTTCCTCCTGTGATGAGGCGCATTATATCATTGAAGGTTATAGCTACCGCTAAGCTAACTATCAGCGCGGTACCAATCGCATAGGTTAACTTCATTGCCCGGGGAGAAAGACGCCTACCTTTCCTGATCCCCTGAATGAATGCTACCACCATGCCTCCTCCATCCAGAGGAGGAACGGGGAGGAAATTAAATAAACCAATTCCCAGGCTGATAAGACCTGCCAGATACAATAAATAGTCCCAACCCATAACCTCCACGGCTTCAACAGTTAGCTGCCCCGCCCCTACTGGCCCAACCAGCGCCTTATCTGGCTCGGCTTTAATCAGGGGGATAGATTCTATTACCAAAGCAGGTAAGCTAACAACATAACCAGCCCCAAGATATACAGCTCTCCACACAGGGAGACGCCTCTGTTCAATTTGTATTCCGTCCACCCAGAGCATACTGAACCCCATCATTTCCGGTTCAATTCGAGAATCTCCATCAATAAGAGCACTATCTATGCTAACTTGTAGAGATCCTTCCTCCCGATATAGGAATAGATCTATTTCTTCACCACGCTCAACCGACCCTAGTATAGAATACAAGCTTTCCTCCCCATAGACAGGCTCTCCCTTAACTTCCAAAATAACATCTCCTGGCTCTATACCAGCTTGATCCGCCGGCGAACCTCCCCCTACATCCCCAACCATATTCCAGCAAAGCAGAACCCCAATAGTCCACCTCTGTAGAATGTCATCAAAAGTGGGTTCAAGGATATACGCCTTCTGGGAATCATCTCTTTGCAGAAGGATAGTAACTTCTTCTCCTTCCTGCTCATAATTCGGCGTTGCCTGTATATCTCTCAACTCACGAACACGCTGACCATCTATCTCCAGTATAATATCACCGGGTTCTATACCAACTTCAGCTGCAGGTGAATCAGCTATCACAGAATGTACCATGATTCCATCGCCAGTCACTACCTGCATGGGCATCATAAAATAGGCACTGAGAAAGATAACAGCGAGAAGTATATTGGCCAACGGACCAGCAGCATAAATCCACAGCCTAGTCCAGGGACCTTTACCCGCCAACCCCCGCGGTACCCCGGGATCATCTTCACCAGCAGCTTTAAGCTCAGGTAACAAACGACCAA
>JAGYOV010000101.1 GCA_018399375.1 Dehalococcoidia bacterium | reverse complement strand
CAGACCAACATCTTCATGGAGCTCAGCCAGTAGCTCCAGAGCACCACTGGAACGTATTTCTGCAGTATCCTTATTGGTAAACATTATGGCCTGAGCCTCGTAGAGAACAGAAGGATAGTAGGCACAGGAAGTGAGGCACATATCCATCGTTCCGCTCATCACTGCTTCGTGCTGCTGGAATGGAGGAACGACCTCCGTTCCGCCAACGAGCTCGATTTCAATATAGTCACCAAATTCCTCGTTCATCATTGGCATAAAGTACTCGCGGAAACCATCTATATCTCGAGCAGTTATCGCTTCAAATACCACTGCCTTGAACGTCACCGGCTCCGGCGCTGGAGTGGAAGTGGGTGATGGTGAGGGTGAAGGGCTTGGAGTCGGAGAAGGTTCCGGTGCGGGAGTGGTACAACCAAGAACTAAACCCAGTGCCAGTATTACAACAATCAGTGGAAAAATAACTTTTCTCATAATACCTCCTCGCAAAATATTTTTGCCAAACTCATAATATCACTCTTTACTTCTCCTAGATATTCTATAACACCTGCTTAACCACCTCCTTTGATCAACTCTGGTCATATTTTCTAACGTAGTTCCCTTCTTAAATATCGAGCCAGAACTAGCATTCCCGTGTCCAATGCATAACTTACGCCTTCTGCTCCTTCTCTTTTAGAGCTTTAAGCACTTTCTCCGGTGTTATCGGCAGATCTTTGATCCGCACACCGATAGCATTATAGACGGCATTCCCTATGGCTGCCGGAACGCCAACCGTAGCAGACTCTCCCACACTCTTGGCCCCGAACGGACCACTTTCAACGGGATCCTCTACCAGCGATACTTCTATCTCGGGTACATCTGGAGCAGACTGAACTTTATAACTGGTAAAGTTATCGCTTTCCAGCACGCCATTGTTCTTATTAACGATAAAGTCTTCGCTGAGAGCATATCCCAAGCTCTGTACCGCACCTCCCTCCAACTGCCCTTCAACGATCAACGGATTTATGGCGCGACCAATATCATGAACCATAATCAGCTTAAGAGGTTTCACCACGCCCGTTTCCAGATCAACCTCTACCTCAGCTAAAACTGCCTGGAAAATGGGCGACTGCCCCGCTTCAAAAGAGCACCTTCCCGAAATGTTAAGGCATTCCCCTTCCAGGTTATGAATTGCATTGTTGCACACCTCAGCAACCGAAATTCCTTTCTTTCCGTCATCTTTGAGGGATATCCACCTATCTTTTACTTGAAGCCCATCGGACGATACACCGAGCATTTTGGCAGCGCGTTCCAGGAGCTGTTTTCGAGCCTCCGCAGCAGCCCTCCTAACCGCTTCTCCCGTCCCATGTATTGACCGGCTGGCATGCTGGCCGACATCATAGCCCGTCACAGAGGTATCGCCATTAAATATCCTGATATCCTCCAGCCGCAAACCCAGTTCCTCAGCAGCGATCTGGCACAACGTTGTCAATAAGCCCTGCCCCATCTCAACACAACTGGCAATGAGATCAGCCGAACCATCTTCATTGAGCTTTATATAAGCATTGGTGTGCTCAGAAAGCATTGGAAAAGCTCCGCTAACGTGGCTAACAGTCGCTATACCTATCCCCCTGCGTTTGATCCCTTCACCCTTATTGGCAGCACTCTTCTCCTTCCAGCCGAACATCTCGCATCCTTTCTCGATACATTTTTTCGGTTGCCAACCTTCAATGGGTATAAACGGTACCCAGCAGGGATCGCCTGTTTCTCGCAGGTTTTTTAACCTGATCTCAATTGGATCTATGCCCAGCTTCTCAGCAGCCATATCCATCATTTGCTCAAGCACCCACATTGCTTGTGGATTACCATAGCCACGTATCCCTCCGGATATCGGTATATTGGTATAAACGATATCGCAATAGCCAGAAGTGTTCGGGCACTTGTAGAGACCAAAAAAGAGCCCCAGATTCACGCTCGTTACCGCTGGACTATGCGTAATATATGCACCAGAGTTGGCAATAGCTCTTGTCTCCATAGCAGTTATGGTGCCATCTTTTTTAAATCCTATTTTGCCCGTTTGGATGAAAGGAGTACGAGTCTCAAGAGCAAACAAATCCTCTTCCCGTGTATACACGGTCTTTACAGGCCTACCCGCTTTTTTCGACAACGCTGCTGTTATAGGCTCCAAAGTTAAGCTGACACCTCGCCCCCCAAAGCTACCACCGGCAAACTGAGTGAGGTAGCGGACTTTCCCCGTGGGTATGCCATATATATCAGCCATTTTATCCCTGAGAAGAAACGCTTCCTGAGTCGGAGACCATATCGTCAGATTGCCATCCGCATCGAAGTCAACTACACAACCGGTTGGCTCCATCTGGCAGGGATGTTGCTTAGAAACGCTGAACGTCTCCTCCAGCACCAGGTCAGCTTCAGCAAAACCCTTCTCCACGTTGCCCTGAGCAAAGGGGTAGACAAAGTGACTAGCAATATTATTTTTTGCGGCGTCATGTATCTGCGGCGCACCGGGTTTCATTGCTTCAACGGCATCAAAAACCGCAGGCAGTTGTTCATATTCCACTTCAATGAGATCAATCGCCTGCTCTGCTGTGCCTTCATCTATAGCAGCTACAGCAGCAACTGGATCGCCAACAAAACGAGCTTTATCGTTCAATACCAGCTGATCCAGCGTTAAAGATTTAATAGCATCCGGATTGCGCAACATCTTATCGTCTGTAGTCATAGTAAATGGAACCTTAGGGACATCTTCAAACGTAATAACAGCAACAACACCAGGAAGCTGTTCTGCCCTGGTCTTATTTATCTTCTTGATCTTGGCATGTGGATAAGGACTATGAAGCACCTTGCCTATAAGCATCCTGGGCACTTGCAGGTCAACTGTGTAAGTAGTTGCACCTATAGCCTTTGCTTTCGCATCTATGCGAGGAAGTCTCTTTCCTACAACTGAAAACTCCTGGGCCATTCTACTTGCCTCCTTTGCTCATCGCCTTGGCCGCAGCCAATACAGCATCTATTATCTTAATATAGCCCGTGCAGCGGCACAGATTTCCAGCCAGATACTCTTTGACCTCTTCCCTAGTTGGATTTGGATTTTCATCCAGTAAAACCTTGGCTGCAAGTATCATACCTGGCGTACAGAAACCACACTGAATTGCTCCATAATTGACAAACGCTTCTTGTATAGGGTGCAACTCATTGCCATTAGCCAGCCCTTCTATAGTGGTGATGTTCTTATTTTTCATGGCAACAGCCAGCGTAGAACATGAAAGCACAAGTTTTCCATCAACTATCACGGTACACGCTCCACATTCACCAGCACCACAGCCAAACTTTGTTCCTGTAAGACCAAGATATTCACGTAGCGCTTCATTTAACGTCACCTGAGGCTCCACGGCTATTTCATAGGGCATACCATTCACATTTAGAGCAACAATTTCTTTACTCATGATTTACCTCCTTGACTATGCCTTTGCTCTTTCTTGCGCTTTTTCAATAGCGCGCCTTACTAGCACTCTAGTAGTATCTCTCCGATACTCTGCCGTTGAGCGTAGATCTGTTATTGGCTTCACTTCCTCTGAAGCTACCTGAGCAGCGTTCCCTATTACCTCGGGGGAAAGGAGTTGCCCTTTTAAAACATCTTCCACCTTCTTTACTCTGAGCACAGTAGGAGCTACCGACCCAATAATCACGCGGGCATCCTGACAAATGCCATTTTCCATAATTAACGTCACAGCAACATTTACTTTAGCTATATCTGCTGCCGTTCTAACCAACTTGAAAAAGGCTCCTCCCATGTTGGTCCGAGGCTCAGGCAAGAGTATTTCAGTGATAATATCACCTACCTCAAGGA
>JAGYOV010000100.1 GCA_018399375.1 Dehalococcoidia bacterium | reverse complement strand
AGACAAGGGAACTTATCATAAGCCATATCCTCCAACGTTAACGCATACATTTTGGTCCAGTCGAGATGCAACAAGCGATCATTGCTCAACCGGTATGGAGACATGAGAGCATATTGAATGGGTAATCTCATATCGGGAACTCCAAGCTGAGCCTTTACGGAACCATCTGCAAATTCTACCATTGAATGTATGATACTTTGGCGATGAACCAGAACTTTAATTTTTTCGAAAGGAACTTTGAAGAGCCAGTGAGCTTCAATAACTTCCAACCCCTTATTCATAAGGGTAGCAGAATCAATAGTAACCTTCCTCCCCATCTTCCACGTGGGATGACGCAGGGCTTGATCTACTGTTACCTCCTCCATCTGAGAGCAGGAATAGTCATAGAAGGGACCTCCAGAAGCAGTCAAAATGACTTGATAAATTCCAGAGTTCTCGCCCTGTAAACACTGCCATATGGCATTGTGCTCACTATCAAGGGGCAGAATGGATACACCGTGAATCATAGCTTCTCTGCTAACGATTTCGCCAGCTGTCACCAACACTTCTTTATTAGCTAACGCTACAGTTTTATCTGCCCTTATAGCCGATAGCGTAGAGCCTAGGCCAGCGATACCCGACGTAGCGACGACCACAAGATCCACCTCGGGCAAACAGGACATCTCTTCCATTGACAAGAATTTTCCCTCACAACCAATCTCATCTCCAGCCAGAGAAAAAAATACCCTAGGGCGGAACTCCTCTATTTGCTGGACCAGAAGCTCAACATTTCTCCCTCCTGCCAATCCCACAACATCGAAACGATGGGAAAAGGCACGCACCACATCCAGCGTCTGCTGCCCTATTGAACCTGTAGATCCCAAAACAACTATCTTTCTTATATCACCCATAGCACGTAATAGTATACCACCGGGCCAACAAAGATGAGGCTATCGAAGCGGTCAAGAATTCCCCCATGGCCAGGAAGAATATTCCCTGAATCCTTCACCCCAACGTTGCGTTTAAGCAAGGACTCAACGAGATCACCAAACTGGGCAAAGATACTGATAAGACAACCAATAAGAATTATCTGCCAGTACTGCGCAGGAAGAGCATCTATGAAACCAAGGATAAAAGTCACTATAACAGCTACAAATACGGCACTTAGCAACCCTGACAGAGCCCCCTCCCATGTTTTACCTGGACTTATAGCCGGTGCCATTTGATGTTTGCCCCACTTTCTCCCTCCAAAAAATGCTCCTGTATCATTGGCAAAAGTAGTAAACAGTGCAAGATATACCCAATCCCTTCCTGCCTCCAGCGTATACAAATTAACCCAGTAGCCAAGCATCCATCCAACGTAAACAACTCCAGCCAGCAACCAAACCCACTTATGAAAAGCCTTTTCCTGAGGATTCTGAAATATAGTCCAAATGAGTGAAATCAGTACGGCGAATGTCATTGTTGCAAGCAGAAAATCAATAGCCGTACACCAAGAAATTAGTGCCCCCAAGGCAACTAAAGCAGACCACGCTAAACACAAACAAGTTAGAGAACGACTTACAGAGTTATCACCTGTTAGAATAGAGGGAGAAATGGTTAACTTGTAAAACTCAAGGGTGCCTACCAGAACTATAAACAAGATAAACAAGCCAAACCATATAGGACCAAGCCACGTAACTAGAGAGATCAGAGGTACGCCTATAATGGCAGAAATGATTCTATATCTGAGCATTACTGCATTGCATCAGCTTTTAAACTAGCGATGGGCTTATAATAACCACACAGGGCAAAAAATAAATTGAGATCAACCAGGAGAAGTAGATAAGACCGGAGTAAAACTTCTACACTTCCTTTATCTCTTTCTCCCTATCATATCCTATCTTATCCAGCTTTTCGATGAAAACATCACTGAGCTCATCAATGTGCTTAATGGCCTCTTTGCAGTGATCCTGAGATATTGCTTTATCCTTTTCCATTTTCCTCAACCTATCAACCCCATCCCGCCTGATATTTCTCACAGCAGTCCGGTGCTCTTCTACCCGCTTTGATATTAGCCGGGCCAGCTCGATGCGCCGCTCTTCACTGAGATGAGGGATTGGAATCCTGAGTATACCACCATCGTCCTGAGGATTAAGCCCAATGTTAGCCTTGGTAATAGCCTTCTGGATATCCTTTGAGACAGAACGATCCCATGGCTGAATTGTAATCAGATCCGACTTGGGAACGGATATACTAGCAAGTTGCTGCAACGGGACCAAAGCACCATGATAATTAACTGCAATTCCTTCCACAAGCGCCGAGGTAGCTCTTCCCGTATGAATAGAACTCAACTCTTTCGCCAGGCTATCCACAGCCTTCTGCATCTTCAAACTTAGCTCAGCCAATAATTCTTGCACGACTACCTGACCTCCTGCTCTTCTATCCCACCCAGCGACCAGAATTAAAAACTAATAGCCTATTTCAAACCTGGCAAATCTCTTTACCTGGATGTTCTCACCAACCATGGCTACCATCTCGCTGATAATCTGCCTTACGCTCTTAGAGACATCCTTAATGAACGGTTGCTCCAGAAGGCAAATGCTTTGTGGAGATGCTTTCTCCTCTGCAGGCATGTCTTCAGGGACAATATATTGAGGAGACGCAGCAGCTATATGCATAGCTATATCATGTGCCAGAGCCTTGAACTCTTGAGTGCGAGCCACGAAATCGGTCTCACAATTCACTTCAACCAGTACGCCCACTTTGGCGGTATGATGCACGTAAGATTCTATAACTCCTTCAAATATAGCATCACCCTTTTTCTTGTCAGCAATAGCTAGTCCCTTATTCTTTAAAACCTCGATAGCCCTCTCAACATCTCCATCCACCTCCAACAGGGCATTTTTACAATCCAACATACCTGCCCCCACCCTATCTCTAACCTCTTTTACAGTACGGGCAGAAATCGTCATCTAATATAACCTCAAAAATTAGTCTTCTTCCGGATCGAAGGTATAAGATCCCAGCATCTCTACCATCTCTCCCTCACCTTCCTGATCAACCGACTCAACAGAATCACCTTTCTCAAGCATTTGCAGCTTTGACCCCTCAATGACAGCATCTGCTATCTTGCTGCAGACCAACTTGATTGTCTTAATAGCATCATCATTAGCCGGTATCGGATAGTCGATGCCATCAGGGTTACAATTGGTATCTACAATAGCCACCACGGGAATGCCTATTTTAATGGCCTCAGCCAGCGCAATCTTATCTTTCGTAGGATCGGTAAGAAAGATCGCTCCTGGAATAGCAGTCATTTCCTTAAATCCACCCATCTGATTATTCATCCGTAAAATCTCTTTCTCTATCTTTAACTTCTCTTTCTTGGGAAACGACTCAAACTCTCCTCTCTCCCTCTGATCTTCCAGACGAACCAAGTAATCTATACGGGTCTGTATGGTAGCAAAATTGGTCAGCATACCCCCTAGCCATCTTTGATTAACATAACACATACCACATCTTTCAGCCTCTTCCTCCACTATCTGTTGAGCCTGCTTCTTGGTTCCAACGAAAAGGATACTGCCTCCCTCCTTAACCAACAACCTAACAAAATCACATGCGCCGCTCAGCATCACAACCGTTTTTTCCAAATCAATGATGTGGATATTATTGCGCTGAGTAAAGATATATTTACTCATACGTGGATTCCAGTAGCTGGTGTGATGACCAAAATGAGCTCCTGCCTCTAAGAGCTCCTTCATTAAGGAATTTTCTATCATGCTATTAATAACATCTTGGCTATGCCAAACTGGTACAGCGAGGCTTAGTCTAGCACAGCGACAAGCAGAATGCAAAGAACATGTCTGTACATATGAATGCTCTTATATCATACT
>JAGYOV010000010.1 GCA_018399375.1 Dehalococcoidia bacterium | reverse complement strand
CCCAATCCCACCCCCTTGAGATTGTCCTTTACAAAAGTACGCCACGTGGTACGATTGAAGCCGAAGCGTTCCTCGATGACAAACGTTTCATAAATGCTGAGGGGTAAGCCAATCGCGCCGTAAGCCAGAGCCAGTATTCCAATATAGAGCAACCCGTTGACCAGAGAGGGGAAGCCCCAGCTCCTAACCATTATGTCCAACCAGTTGAAGCTCCCTGCAAACCAGAAAGCCAGCAATACAACCAGCATGAAAGTACTCTCGAGAAAGCCGAAGTAAGTTTTCACCCTGGTATATTGCTGTGACTTGCGATAAATTTCCGGCTCATATATTCCCTCAAGCTCAGGAGGCTGCTCGGGAGCAAGCGCCCTGAGATTCAACAAACTGGCAACGACTTCCAGCAAGAACTCCACCAGCAGAGCAGCCAGAATTATAATAAAGAAACAGTTCACCATATTACATCAAACATTAATTGCTACATTCCATGCCCCGCGTGGCGAGTCCTGCGGGCACGACCCTCCTCACATCTGGACCACCAGAGCAGTACAAAGCAATATAAAGCAAACTTTTATTTACATATTACCCTCGAATAGAAATTTTCATGAAAGGATTCGCCTTACCAGCGATAGCGCCACAAGTAACTATGATATTTCTCCACGCCTGATCCTGTCAAAAGCCCGCATAAAAACAGTGCTTGCTCTAACACTGTTGACCCCAATAGCTAACAATGATATAAATGGCGCGTCCTTACCACGTCCATACTTTGAAGAAAAAGGTTCTTCGCGAACCATAGAAGAGGTGATACCATGCCAACGATAGAGGATTACGCTGCCCAAATAAATGACTGGGAGTATTGCTATTGTGCAAGTTGTGACAGCATACGATATAGCAACGAGTTGATAGCGACAGACCAAGGAATAAAATGCTCCGTTTGCGGAAGCTATAATCTGGAAGCTCCTGCCTGGGTTCGCTGTCCACAGGAGATGAGAGAGGCAGCAGTCAAATGCCCTCGGGGAGGGAAGGGAATCAGGAAAGGGGAAAATGGAGAGGAATGCATATATCGTTGTGCCTTCCGCAACGTTTGAAGATCATAGTGCTACATACTACCCACCCTCCAGGGTGCTTTAATCACAGATCTCCTGATACTCAAAACGCATGTGGGCCTAACACAGGAAATCGATAAAAAGAAAAATAATGTCACCTATTGAATAGTTGCAACCGGTAGAGTAGAATGAACCCAGAACGTCAAATTATAAAGAAGCACCAGAATTCTGCTAAAGGAGAGATCAAAATGTATGAAAGGATACTTGCTCCTCTGGATGGATCCGATGTTGGTGAGTTGATATTGCCCTACATCGAGGAATTGAGTGACAGGCTCGGTTTAGAAGCGATAATGCTCCACGTTTGTCCTCCGCAGCTGAGCTCCTTTTCGCACAAGCACGATATTTACATTGAGCAGGTCGCTCAGGCTGTTAAGACCAGGATGAAAGGACGCGGACTGGTCCGCCCCATGCTGGTAGCTGGGAACCCCAACAAGGAGATCGTTAATTGTGCCGGCCAGGAGAGCATCGATATCATCGCCATGATGTCCAGGGGGCAGACGGGAATGAAGCGAAAGGTGATCGGCAGCACGGCAGATAAAGTCATACGCGAAACGAACAAGCCGGTGCTACTGATAAAGCCAGAGTCTCCTCCAGCAGTGCGCGAAAAGGGCATTCTCAGCAAGATACTGGTTCCTCTCGATGGTTCCGATATCAGCGAAGTAGCACTATCCTGCGTACAGGAACTCGGCAGCAGCACGAGCGATGGAAAGAAACTACAGGTCACCTTGCTTCGGATTATACCATCAGATCACTATGTCGTAGAGGGAGAGGCCGTGGTGCCACGAGTCCCTTATAGAGAAGAGGAAATTGAACAACTAAAGGTGAAAGCGAAGAGCTACCTTGCAGAAGCGGGAAAAGGCCTCAGCGATAGCGGCGTCGAGATGAAATATGCAGTGGGCGTTGGCAAAGCAGAGGAAGAAATCATCAGCTTTGCTGATAGCCACGACGTTAACCTCATCGCAATATCAACCCATGGATACTCGGGATTCAACCGTTTGTTTCTGGGAAGCGTGGCCGAGCGAGTAATGCATGAAACAACGACTCCCTTGCTTTTGGTGAAACCTGAGTGAGAAAGGATCTCCTGCATTAAGAACTAAAGGTGCAGGGTAAGTTTCTTCTCCTCGAAGGAGATGCTCTCAACGGTTAACCCCAGCTTGCGGCCCAGCGTCAGCATCTTTACATTATCGCTTAATACATTGGCAAAGATGGATTTCAATCCCCTCTCACGAGCTATGCCAATTAAAACGTCTACCAGTTTCTCTCCCAATCCATTGCTCTGGAAATCCTCGGCAACCAGTACGGCAAATTCCCCCGATTCTCCTTCAAGATCAATCAACATCCTGCCGACACCTACGCTCCTTCTCATACCATCTGCAATATACTCCGCCATAATGGCGATTTCCCTGTCATAGTCAATATTGCAAAATCTGGCAAGCATATCATGGGGTATATCTCTGAGCACATAGAAAAACCTGAACTTGAGCGTCTCATCCGATAGATTGGCCAGCAGATCTCTCTCCAGCGCTTCATCTTCCGGGCGTATCGGACGCAACAAGACCGTCCTCCCATCACGGCATGCCCAGAGACGCCCATACCTGGAGGGATAGGGAGATATCACCAGATGAGAATATTCCTGTGCGCCATTTCGAACTGCTTCGCCATCCAGAGTTATTCTCACATTCAAGGCCATAGAGAGATCTTCTACCAGCACCAGCGGACTCACTTCTATTTCCGCGATCTCTGGAAAATCAACGATGATATTGGAAAACTTGATCAGTGCTTCCTCCAGAGACCTCACTCTGGACGGAGACAACAATGGTTTTTCCCCATCATCTGACTGACGCCTCAGGGACTGATCTATAATTTGCCTGGCCAGCACCTGGTTTAGAGGCGGCAATCCCCCACCCATATCTGCATCCGCCGATGCCCTGCCTTCGCCAGAAGCGAAAGTTATTATCGGTCCAACAACTGGTATCTTGCTGCCCCTGAGGACAAAAGATCTATCAGAATCTACAACCACCCTTTGTACCATTACTCCTTCGATACGATTAGCGGGCACATCTCTCCTGGCATTTCTCATCAGGTCCACATAGGAATTTCGCACTTCAGCCATCGAAAAAACTGTCATCGAATTCTCTTCTTTTACTTCTTTATCGGATTTGCCTTCAGATGGCAGCAGAGATACATAAATTTTCACTGGATATCCCTGCCTTGAAGCTATCTCGACAGCATCTTCCACGCGCCTGGCCAGATATGGAATAGTGGTAACAATACCATACGCTTCCGTAAATCTCTTCGACTCTTCCTCATTCAAAACCGACCTGCCCTCCCGCGCCACTCTGCCAACCAGCACTTTTAGATGATTCTTTGAAGGCCGCAGATTAAAAGGCAGTTCTTCTGGAGTTTCATAGAGCGTTTTCAGGTTACGCACATACTGATACATGTATACATACGTCCTGATCGCTTCCTCAGTGGTATCATATGCAGGCAGCCTGTATTCAGAGAGCAACTGCCTTACAGAGGAAAACCCTACACATCCTTCGAGCGCGAATAGAACGGGCTTGCTGCTCCTTCTGACATATTCACCTATAGCTTTTGCTATCTCCATAACTGTTTTTTCTTTCTGACGCGCACAAGCCAAAATAATGCCATCGATTTCTCCATCGCCAGCTACTGCGTCAAGACATGCGACATATCGCTGTGCACCTGCATCTTCGAGAATATCCAGAGGATTAGACGGATCTTTCTCCAAAGGCATCTGATTTCTCAATTTAGCTCGAGTTTCCTCGCTAAATGGCGGGAGACTACCACCTCTCTTGATAACAGCATACTTGCTACTCCCCAAAGAAGCGCTGTCATTGGAGATAATTGCCAGGTTGAGTCCCTCCGGAGGACGAAACGTATTCAGCACCTCCGCACAGTTAAAGAGATCTTTAGCTTTTTCAACCCTTACTACACCTGCCCTGTAAAAAAGAGCATCGTAGTATGCTCTCTCTTGAGGAGAAACATCCATGGAATCATCCATCAGGCGGGACATCAGCACTATTATCGGCTTAGATCGAGCAAATCGCCTTGCCGCGCTGATGAACTTCCGCCCATTGACCAGGGAATCTATTTGCACGACAATGCTTCTCGTCTCGCGGTCTTCGCCAAAGAAGGTTATAAGGTCAGCCAGGTCTACATCCATTGTCGATCCCAGAGAAGCAAAAGCCCGAAGGGAAATATCAGCGCTGATGGTCCAATCAAGAATGGCCTGGCCCTGTGGACCACTCTGCGAGATGAAAGCTACCTGTCCACGTTCAGGCAAACTTCCGACCAGAGTAGCATTTATGCCCGTCAGTGGATTGGCAATACCTGCTGATGAGGTGCCCATTATCCGCATGCCATAGCTTTTGGCTATATCCAATATCGGGGCCTCGCTAACCTTTCCCCCTACACCTGCTCTAACGAAGCCAGATGAGACGATAATAATGGCCTTAACACCTGCCTTACCGCAATCTTCCACTATATCAGAAACATGCATTGCCGGTGTCGCGATGATGCACAGATCAGGCGACTCGGGCACGGCGCACACGCTTGCGTAACAAGGCAAGTCGAACGCTTCCTCACGATGGGGATTTACCGCGTATAGCCTGGCCGAATTCTCTGCAGCCAGCATATTCTGCAAAATATCGCTTCCAATAGATCCTTTTCTATCAGTGGCGCCCACAAAAGCAATACTTCCCGGATTGAAAAAAGATTTCAGCTTTTCCATTTAATTGTTGTCAACACCTCTTCAATATTCACCACACAGAAAGAACAAAAAAATTCGATAATGGCGCCCAACTGCGAGCATATAAAAACTGTGCTACAAGATACGCTTGTAAAGATCAAAAGAAGCAGTTTACTTACCTGCTGATACAATTATACCACTATTCAAAAAGCTCCTGTGTTGAACGGGCAACACCGCGATCGCAATGCACACCAGGAAAAACATAGCGGCGAGCCGTAGACCGGCATCGCAAAACTCCACAAAACGAGAATGGCCGTCAGGCACCATTCCTATAAACTATAAACGAAGAACGAAAATATCAATAAGGTTGTTCTCACCATTTCACATCTAAGTTAAATCACGGACTACAAGTTGGGCAGAGCGACCTGCTTCCCAATACACTTGAATATTGTCTCTTCAATGGATGGTACAGGGATGACAAATACAGGGATCATGCCGATGGATTCATCAACCGGCCCACGAAAAGTACCGCGCCTGTCTCGATGTCGCGGATGAGGAAAATGAACGGGCGATCTGTAATGATCTCGATAGGAGTTTCGGGCATGGCCGTCAGATCCATTACCACCGCCGTGGCAGCAGCAGCTTCCGTACCCGCTTCATCCACCGAGACAAATGCCTTGTGAACCACATCCGCTATGAACAGATCACGGCCACCCGTCATTCCCGAGAAGTCCGCAGCAGTGGAAAAGGCAGCCGGCATTCCCATCTCTACCAGAGTGTTAGCAAGAGAGAAGCTGCTCTCGAACTCGAACTTCGGCAGACTCAGAGAAACTTGTCCCCGGCTGAGATTATCCATGATATCAGCCACTTTTTCTGAACTGAGCGAATTCTGGAACTCCTCGAAGTTGCCGGCCTCAGGTAGCAATATCACCATGGAGAGCTCATTGCCATCGTAAGGTAACTCAACTGCTTCGTAGCCGTCTCCTGTAACATATCTAAAAGACTCCGTCTGATGCATCATGGGCACGGGAACATCTCCTCCATCAAGCAGGTAAAAAACGCCTGCTCTGGTGACATTCTCATCGAAGGGGTATGCCCACGCAGCATTGAAGTAGATGGCATTGGTGAGCACCAGGCGGGTAAGAGAATCGATAACTCCCTCCGGAAGCAGATCTTCGATACGCCCTTCCGTTTCCTTTCCGACCCAGTCATTGATGATGACGCGTGATTTCTCAGGTTCTCCAGCGAAATCCAGCACTCTAAGGCCAGCGCCATAGTTCTCCGCCAGCACATCAAGAAACTCAGGCAAAAAATGATAGTCCTTTTGTCCCCAGATGGCGTTCACGATGTTGAGGCGGAATCCCTCACCGTCCTTCCCCTCAGCATCCTCACCGCGCCGGGCGAGCTCGATGTCCAATCCATTAAACGATGGATGCAGGCGATCCTGCGAAAGGATAAAGCGCAGCGCATCTGCCATCTGCTCCTCCGTCTCGCCGCGAACACCGGCATAGGTCATGGCCAGCGCCTCGGAAATGCTGTAGGGAGAGTAAAACAGGTTACCATCGCGATCAGCCAGCGCCTGGTAAAGATCGAAAGCGAACTCGCTATTCCCCTCAACCAGGATATCCATATCAACATGGCTCACGCAGGGAGACATGTCCCTCGGTTTGTCCGATTGCACCACGTCACTCGATACCGGTCCGGCACAGGAGACCACGCCAGACAATAACAATACCGCCGCCAGAACCAGCAGGCATACCTTCTTTACTTTCATTGCAGATACCTCCCTTCAGGGGTGTCAGCGCACAG
Organism: Dehalococcoidia bacterium; assembly: GCA_018399375.1. Taxonomy (GTDB): domain Bacteria; phylum Chloroflexota; class Dehalococcoidia; order GIF9; family AB-539-J10; genus M55B177. The sequence continues at coordinate 6,808 of JAGYOV010000010.1, read as the reverse complement.
GAATTTATCCTCCTCTCGCCCCGTATTTATCGTTCTAATATCTAAAACGAAATTATCCCGACATGGTTTAGTGTCTTCGACTAAAACAACGCCAATCCATATCTCCTCAGCCTTGACCTCACGCCTTTACTGCCTACCACCAGTTTATCCAGTTCATCCCAGAAGTCAGAACTGTGATTCATAACCCGAGTATGAACGAGCTCATGCAGAATAACATAGTCCATCAGTTCGCCGGGCAGTTTGACCAACTTCATATTGAGGCTAATGTTGCCCTTGCAGGAACAACTGCCCCATCTCGTCTTCTGGTTCCGAACAAATGTCCTGTTATAATTGAATCCATGTTTCTCCGCCAGATATTCCAGTCTTTCTACTATTTTTCGCCTAGCTTTCACCCTTTCGATACCAGCGGGAATATCAGGAATAGCTCTATTTTCCTTTTCATACAGCTTCATCCTGTTCTGATGCTTTCTTATCCATTTCGCTTTATCACGGGCAAACTCTTCTGCTTTCCTGAAGGACACCCCATGAGGAACAGCAACTCGTACTCCTGTAGAAGGCTTCACAGAGATGTTCATGCGCCTGGCCCGCTTGCTGCGTTCAAATAGAACCAGCCCTATGCCATCAATTTCAACGATGCTGGAATTCTTCACAGGGATCACCTCTTCTTTCTCCACACTGATATTAGCCATTACCTCTATCTTTATTGCATCGCTATCAAACCATCGCAGCCAGTGTGATTTAAATATCTACAGCTATAGTCGCTCTATCTCCAGATCCTCTTTCCCATTCGCTTACAGATATCCATGTTCATTGCAGTAACTCTCCACATCCACTTCTCCACGAGCATATGTTTCATGCCACCATTCAGGAACGGGAAACTTTCGATACCAGAGGTCTCGCTCCGCCTCGAGCAGGTTACGCTGCAGTCCCATGAAGTCGGCGGCGCAGATAACTTTGCCCCCGGTAACGAAGGAAGCATAGTCCAGCCACCGCTCGCCTTCTCTGGAGCGCAGCAGGTGATGGTCCAGAATAAGCGTATTAACCTTACCCGCCAACCGCAAAGTCCTGCGCAATGCATCTTCTTTGCTCTCAGAGACAAGCCCTGGCAAATAAAGAGGAGGACCAGAGGCAATGACTATATTCGGTTGCCACAAAATTATCTTCTCAAGCGCTTCATCGCTGAGCATCTGAATATCCGAAGCGTGCACGAAGACTTTGCCGCCCTCTTCAATTCTGGTCATCATCACACTGCCAGCGTGCTTAAAAGCATCTCCATGGGGAACAGGAGAAGAAAAGCTCAATATCCCATCGCACAACTCCTCCGCAGCGGGCAAAGCTCGACCAAGGCTTTCCGCTAGCGCATTTGCCCTTCTAACCTGAATAGATGGCATATTCTCCGTCCCCTTGACCCACAGCCGGCAGTGCGCCAGAGGCGCTACTGCGCTCTTGAGCGATAACTGGTAGGGATTGGCATCAACCAGTGGAATGTGGTCTCCGTGATAGTGGCTGATAACCACATCCGATGCACTTTGCAACGCATCGATAACCTTTTTCCTGGTTCTTGCAGAAGCTGCAACCTGAACGGGATGCGGCAGGAGTCCATGTCTCCGGAAACCCAGAGCAACGCCTGGATCAATAACTATTTTGCGGTCTCCCGCCTCAACAAGGCAACATAGACCACGAACGCCCAGCGATTCAGCTCCAAGTATCTCAATGCGCACTTTACAAATGATACTACATCACAAGCAATCTCGGTCTTCTCAGCTATATAGTTGAGAAAAAATAGCATAAAAAAGTAAAATAGTTATGTGAAGCTTATCAGCGCCTGCCTGATAGGAATAAAGTGCGCCTGGGACGGAAAAGACAAATACCAGAATAAGCGGGCAATACAGCTTCTGGAGAGCAGCATTCTAATTCCCGTTTGCCCAGAGCAACTCGGTGGGCTGGAGACTCCAAGGCTCCCCCAGGAAATACAAGGTGGGTCTGGCGAGGATGTTCTCGATGGAAATTGCCGGATAATCGATCGAGACGGCATGGATGTTACCCTGAAATTCATTGCGGGAGCGATAGAGACTTTGAAAATTGCCCGACAACTCGGCATTGACGAATTTATTGGAAAGTGCAACAGCCCATCGTGCGGCTTTGGACAAATATATGACGGCACCTTTACGAGCAACCTGATCTCGGGCAATGGAGTTACCACAGCGCTACTCAAAAGGCACGGAATCAAGATAATCACAGAGAAAGAGCTATAAATCCAGTCAACTGGATACGATTACACCTGTTAGATCGCTATAACCTGCGCGAGAACAATAGACCGCCACTAAACATCTGGTATCATCGTAACTTCAGGGCTTCACCCGTAGCTATATTTTCTGTTTCTTGAGGATAGCATCGCCAACGTTCACTCTCAGCAACCTCGCAATTAGAGGACACTTGGCTCTCAAGAAGAAGAAGATATTCTCCTTTTCATCACTCAACGACTCATAGTTTCCCTGCCCCTTGGCGATTATAAGATCAGCCGAGTGATAAAGCTGTAAAACCTGAGAAGAACACTGCGACAGGATAGTGGCAGGGGCATCAGAACCGTTAGATATTACTCTGGCTACCTTGTCCATTCCAGTGGATACCGCATCAAGACGAGTAGCGTCATTTATGATGGGGTTTTCCCGCACAACAAAATATATCTCAGAATCCTTGATTTTACGCATCTCCTCAATGAGCATCCTGTCAAATACGATCTCGCCGGCATTGTCGCCAAGATACAGAATGAGCGATGAATCATGCAGACATTTTCTGAATTTTTCATAATCATCGATACCCAGCGGCGCTGCCAGGGCCAGATCAGCGACAGACTTGAGATCACCATAGCTCGCCTGTTGAGCCAGGTCTATGATATTACCGGCAATAGCAAGCTTGCATGCTACCAGCAGCGGATCACTGGAACCAGCTATAACTTCCTTAAAGCCAGGGTAAAGTGATAGAGCCTGTTGATTAGCTATTTGTTTTGCCTCATAGCATGGATCCTGATTGCCTGTAATATCAGCAACCAGAGCGTAGACGCGTTGAGCGATCTCGGGAGGAGTAATATCCAAAGGCAGTCCCGGTATCATGCGGGCAACTGTATCGAGCACCGTGCGATGAACCACTTCATCGTCGGTCGCCATCCTTGCAGCCTCCAATGCCTGCCGCAAAAGACACGGTATACAATCAAGATAAATTTTCAATTCTAATCCTCCCTTTATTTCTTCAGAATGGGCAACTACCCATCAAGACTATTCTTCAAAATCATTGCTCTTAACTCCATGGAGAAGGTAAAACTCTCAGGAAGTGCCTTAAAGAACAAGGAAATGCGGGCAACATCTGGGCAGGATGTTTATTATCAAGGCCAGTGACGACGCCTTCATTACTTCAACTTCAGCTCAATTGCTTGCCAGCATCGGGGCCAGGAGAGACAGAATAAACTGAATTCACCTTAACGATAACTGCCCCCTTCGGAGCAAGTTCCGGCTCTGCGTCCTTAACCATCGTCACCCCTTCAGCAAAAATTCTGCCCTGTGTCTCTATCCGGGCTTCTCCTTTGAACTGATATCCGATCGAGTTACCTGAGCTATCCTTATACCAGGCAGAAATCGCCACCAGGGGATTTACCCTTATGTTATCCACCGTCTTCTTCATGAAGATATCCACCAGCAATAGCTCATCACCAGAAAGCACCTTCCAGAAAAAGATGGGAACCACATTGGGCTCGCCCTCTTTATTGACCGTAGCTAGGGCAACAATATCTGCCTGTCCTATATCTTTTCTTAGTTCTTCCGTAATTGCCGTCATTGTAAAAATCCTCCTAATATTTAAGATCACAATTGCATTTAACTGGCTAGGCAGGGGCTTCTACTCTTCTCGTCTCAACCATAATGAGGAACACTGCTTCACAAAAACTCAAAATAACGAACTTGATGCCGTCTATCATGCGCATAACGCCTCACCAGAGCGCCGACTTGCTCCCGGTGATTATATCATTCTCAAGCTACCTCTTACGAAATAAGGACGAAAAGAACGACAACTTATAATCTCGAGAGAAGAAGACTTCCTTATATCAACTACCTTGGCCTCCTCCATGGCATACACACAGACGAAAAGCTGTCAGGTACACCCGTTATTCGTAATTTTCGTTTGCATTGCAATCGCCATTAGTCTATTATCCCCAGAATTACACCCGACCATCTTCCACTGAAAGAACAATAATGACAAGCAACAAAAGCAGTAAAGATCGCATAGTAATGCTACTGTTTTCCTTCTTTATCGCCTTTTCGCTACACGTCATGCTATTTGCCATAGCTCCAATGGCAACCGACATCATAGAAGAGATGAAGATATCTTATGCCCAGTTCGGATTTGCCTTCTCCATAGCCATGGGAGGCATCGCTATTTTCCGCATACCATGGGGGCTGCTGGCCGACAGAATAGGATACCGAAAGGTCCTCAATATAACTCTACCACTTTGCGCCGTCTTCGCCTTCACCCGGTCATTTTCTCCCAGCTATGATTTGTTGATGTTGAGTCAGTTCTTTCTCGGTCTGGGGTTGGCAGCTATTATGCCATGCCTTAGCCTGATAGTAAGAGAGTGGTTACACAAAATGCCCGGTTTCGCCACAGGGCTTTACGTCGCAGGTTTCGCTGCCGGCAATGCCACAGTCTTGGCCATAACACCCCACCTGCTCGAGTCTTTCAGTTGGAGGCAGATTTTCCTGATATATGCAATAGCGGAAGTAGTCATGTGCCTGTTATGGTTCCGCTTCGCGAACAGTAAAACTCCCATTATAATAACTACTCCAATCAAAGAATTTATGGTCACAATGCGAAACAGATACGTCTGGATACTGCTCATTCTGCTAATAGCGGCCATGGGAAGCTACGATACACTAGCCACCTGGATGCCCAAAGTGCTGGATGCAAGATCTCTCAATCCCTCTCTGGCATCTCTGCTTGCCGTTGGCTTCTTTGTAGCTGGCCCTACCATAGGTCACATCATGGATAAGCTACAAGACTTAAGAAAAATAATAGCTGCTCTCGGTCTGGTAGCAGGAGGTACCATCATAGCTATAAATTATGCTCCTCTACCCGCAATGATGGTCTGCCTTTTCCTCGCAGGATTTGCCACCATTGGAGTACTCACCATCACTCTGGCTGTACCGGTAATCCACAAGAACCTTTCATCATCTGCGGGCGCTATCGTTGGCTTTATCTCGGCGGCAGGCAACATCGGGCCATTATTCATGCCCATCCTGTTCGGTTATCTGATTGATCTTACTGGAGCCTTTCAAACATCAATTTTGTGCGTTGCTGCAATAGCCGGCATCACTTTCATCGCAGGATCCAGAGCAAGAGAATAGCGCTAACAGACCATCGGTGATGCGCACAATGTCAAAAGAAACAGATGACCTGAGAACGTTACCTCTGGCAAAGCTTCTCCTCAAACTAAGCTTACCCAGCGTGGCATCCATGATGACTCTTAGTCTGTACAACATCGTGGACACCTTCTGGTTAGCAATTCTGGGGCACCAGGCCATAGCTGCACTAACTGTCTTTTTACCCTACCAAATACTCATCATTGCTATCGGGGCAGGATCGGGCATTGGAATAGCCGCCCTCGTTTCACGGCGATTTGGCGAAGGAGATACAGAAGCCTCCAACCACGCCGCAGGTCAGATATTTCCCATCACAGCTTTCTTTGGCGCTATCTTCCTGTTCATTGCTATTTTATTCCCGCGCACCGTGCTTTCCATCATGGGTGCTACTCCAGACATCATGGACTATAGTACACAATATCTAACCATCATGGGATTCGGAGCCCCTCCGCTCTTCTTCATGCTCACATCAACCAACCTGATGCGAGGATCAGGAGACGCTATGCGCCCTATGATTTTTAGCGCTACAGCGAGCGTTATCAACATGGCGCTTGACCCCCTGCTCATCTTCGGCCTCGGCCCCTTCCCTGAAATGAATATCCGCGGCGCCGCCCTTGCCAGCGTAATCTCTCTAATCATAGGCGCAGGCATGTGTTTCGGCTGGATCATAAGCGGCAGATCGCTCTATCACATCATCCCCAAATACCTGCGCCCTGATCGCCATGTTCTGCACGACATTTATCGCGTAGGCGCTCCTTCGATGGTCATCGAGCTCATGGAGAGCGTATGCTTCATTGCCTTAAACAACGTGCTTTCTACCTTCGGATCCTTGGCCCTTGCCATAGTTGGTATCATAATTCGCATAGCCGATCTGGCTTTCATGCCCATAATTGGCACGGCCAATGGAGTTCTGCCAATAGTTGGATTTAACTTTGGAGCTCGCAATTGGCACAGAATGTGGCGCGCCGTTGGCCTTGCTGCGGCAGGCATCGCCACAGTAATGGGACTGGCCACCCTGACGCTGGAGATCATGGCGCCTCGTATCATCAGCATCTTTAGCCAGGATGCCGATCTGCTGCTCATGGCTGTGCCTGCAGCGCGGATACTTCTATCATCGCTGCCCATCGTTGGCGTACTCATCATCTGCATTACCACCTTCCAGGGGCTATCAAAAGGAAGAGAGGCCATGCTACTATCGCTGGCACGGCAGGTACTGTTCTTTATACCAGCTTTACTTATCCTGCCTCATTTCCTAGGAATAACAGGCGCCTGGCTGGCAATGCCCCTCTCAGACACCCTCGGCTTCCTGTTAGCCGGTTTCTGGATACTGCGCCTGCGGCGGACTCTGAAGAAATCTTATAGATGGATAGACATTACGGAAGAAGCCAATATACAGTCAT
>JAGYOV010000001.1 GCA_018399375.1 Dehalococcoidia bacterium | reverse complement strand
TCAGTCTCACCAAGCATATTCCATACTCCTGGCTGGAGTTCTAGTTGGTCTTGGATATGGAGCTATACAGTTCGGAGGCCAGGCGATCTACGTTAAGATAACTCCTCCGCACCGCATGGGGCTGGCCTCTTCTACATTTTTTGCTTTCGTGGACGCAGGAATAGCGATAGGGCCTTTTATATTTGGGTTATTCGTTCCCCTCGCTGGTTACAGGGGAATATATTTGGGTGCAGCAATTGTCGCAGCGGTATCCATATTTTTGTATTATCTCTTATACGGGAAAAATGCGGGCAGGCCAAAGTAGGGAAAATCAATTGTCCTGATTATAGTTTTGTCTCTTTGAATTCCTGCATTCACCGACACAAAAGTATCGTCAGGTCATTAACGTTGGTGCCCGTTGGCCCCGTTTTTAACAGGTCTCCTGCAGCTTCAAGCGCTCGATAAGCGTCGTTATTTCTCAACATATCTTCTGCATTATAGCCCTGTTCCTTCATGCGTTTTATCGATTCTCCATCTACAATTCCTCCCGCCGCATCAGTGGGGCCATCTGTACCATCGGTGGCAGCAGAAGCTATTATGATGTTGTTCAGCCCTTCTATGCCCCGGGCAGCGGAAAGAGCTAACTCCTGATTTCTGCCACCCAACCCTTTCCCTTTTACGTGGACGATGGTTTCTCCCCCTGCAATAATGGCACAGGGTTTTGGCAATGGGCGGTCTCTCGAAATGATCTCGCGTGCCACGGCGCTCAGGAAAGCTCCCGCTTCGCGAGCTTCACAATCCAGAGTCGTCGTTGCTATGGTTGTATTGTACCCGAGATTCTCTGCAGTTTGCGCTGCGGCTTTGCAGGCTAGGGATAAGTTGCCAATTATCTTTGTTGTCACGTTGTCCAGATGTTTTGGCGTCTCTCGCTTTAGGGCATCCAGGGCTTCAGATGAAATAACGATTTGATATTTCTTTATTACTGCCAGTGCTTCTTCACAGGTGGTGCTGTCGGGGAAGGTGGGGCCTGAAGCAATGGTATCTGGCCTGTCGCCCAGAACGTCGGAGAGAGCAAGTGTAAATATCCTGGCGGGTCTGACCATTTCGGCAAAGCGTCCTCCCTTAACTTGAGAGAGGTGTTTCCTCACCGCATTTATCTCTGAAATGCTTGCTCCAGATTTCACAAGCTGGTCGGTGATGGTTATCAGCTCCTCGAGAGTAACTTTTCCATCTGGAAGTTCGAATAGAGATGATCCTCCTCCAGAAACCAGGAATAGTAAAAGGTCTTTGCTTTTGATATCTTCCACCATTCTGATAGCTCTCATTGTAGCCCGGATGGTGTTGTTGTCAGGTATGGGATGACCTGCCTCAATTATTTCGAATCCCGTGATGTCTCCTTGTGAGTGTTGATACTTCGTTATAACAATGCCGCCAGAGATCCTGTTCTGCAAGCTCTCCCGTGCTGCCCAGGCCATTCGCCAGGCGGCTTTTCCTATAGCTATGATTCTGATAGCTCCCTGGCTTTCAATGCCATCTAGCGCTTCTTTGGTACTGGACTCGGGTAATACTGCTTTGATGGCTTCGCAAATGATTTCTCGGGCATCCTCTCGTATGTTCATGGTATCAGTTTCTCTTCTGCTCTGCAGCTCGTCTCAAAAGCTCACTGGCACTTTTACGAGTCGATTGGCTCAGGTTTCCCATCATGGCAGCGATTTCTTCGCTGCGCGCTTCCGGTGGGATGGAGCTTACCGTGGCGATGGTGCATCCATCAAGAATGTCTTTACGGACGCTGTAGTGGGAGTCAGCGAATGCTGCTACCTGGGGCAGATGTGTAACGCAGATTACCTGGTGGTTCTTGCTCAAGTTTGCCAGTTTCTTTCCTACTATCTCCCCACTTCTGCCACCAACGCCTATATCGATTTCATCGAAGATCAGCGTTGGAATGGTATTTACTCGAGATAGAACGCTCTTTATCGCCAGCATGAGGCGGGATGTTTCCCCTGTGGAGGCGATTTTAGCCAGGGGTTTGGGTGGCTCTCCCGGGTTGGTGGATACCATGAATTCCACCTTGTCTATACCGTTATTGTTGAAGGTACAGCTATTTCCGTTGGGCAGGAGAATTTTCTCTCCCTCCTCCGGGTGAGAGAAATGCACATGAAAACTAGCCTGAGACATGTTCAATTGAGCGAGCTCATCTTCTATCTCTCGAGCTAAAGTGATGGCGGCCCGCTGGCGGATTTCCGATAGTTCATAGCTTAATGTTCCAATTTCCTCCTTGAGGGAGTGGCATTCTTGTTGTAGTTGGTTCCTGTTTTCGCCCTGAACATTGAGATGTTTCAATTCCATTTCTGTCTTGTTGGCATATTCAAGTATTGCTGTAAGGGTATCTCCATACTTCCGCTTCAGGTTGCGGATGAGATCAAGGCGTTGCTCGATCCATTCCAACCGTGACGGATCGTATTCTAGTTTGTCCACGTAGGCTCTCATCGTATGGGACGCATCCTCGATCTGGTATAAAGCGGTTTCTAGTATCTTTAGAACATCATCCATACTGGTATCCAGTTGCCCAATTTCTTTCAGCAGGTATGCTGCCTCTCCCATTTTATCGAGGGCTGAAGAAGAGGTCATATCATCTCCAGAAAGTGCCTGATAGGCTGCTGTTGAAAGAGACTTCAGCTTCTCTATATTGGCCAGTACAGCGCTTTCTCTCTGCAATTCCTCGTCTTCGCCTTGGTGAATTTCAGCTTTCCTTATCTCGGAGGCCTGGTATTCAAGCAGGTCGATGCGGCGCACTGTTTCTCTTTCGTCTGCCTCTAGAGATTTGAGATCTCTCTCGAGTTGATGGAGTTTCCCCACTCTATCATTGACTTGGGAACGAAGATCTTTGATGTTGGCATAACGATCCAGCAGGAGGAACTGTTGCGCCGTATCATTGAGCGAGACCGAGTCGCTTTGCCCGGAGATGTCTATTAGAGCGCCTCCGATCTTCCGAATCAAGCGCAGAGGAACGGAGTGCCCATTTACCCGGTTGAATATACGTCCATCCCTGCTAATTTCGCGGCTCAGAATAACTGTCTCTTCGCTTTCAATTCCTTGCTCTATCAGAATTTCTCGCACGGGCGAGGAGTCGTTGAGATGGAATACTCCTTCGATGTTGCAGTGATCCTTGCCTGCGCGGATAACTTCCTCTCCCGCTCTTTTCCCTGTAAGAATTTCGATGATGTCTATTATCAGGGATTTACCTGCGCCGGTTTCGCCCGTGAGGATATTGAGACCTGAAGTTGGTCTCCATCTTATCTGCTCGATTATGCTGAAGTCCTTGCCTGAAATTTCTAATAGCATTCATTCACCGTCGGGTATTATCGGGAGATGTAACTCTGGCTGACATAAAATACCCTGCTGGAATTAATTCGTCAACCTGTGCGTGTTATGGATTTTGCACCGGTAACTGCAAATAGAGCATTTGCGTAACTGCTGGCATCAGTTGAGACGCATCTTTTCCCTGCGAGCGCCTGGGCGGGCAAAGGACAGCTTTGCTGGACAACCATGCAATAATGGGCTGATCGGTGTGGGGGAGGCCTAGCGATCGTATAAAAGTTCATCATATAATGTGCAGGAATTTCTCGATTCAACTCTTCGCATATAAGTGCGGTCGATTAACAACTCACAGATCAATAATACTGATCAATAACAAATATAAGGAGGTTGCCATGTACAGGATATATTTAGTCCCCCATACTCATTATGACGCTGTTTGGGTTTTCACCAAAGAGGACTACTTTTATATTAACATCGACCTGATCTTGAGGCAGGCTGTGGATTTGATGGAGAAGTCGGATTACCACTTTTTGATTGAGCAAACCTCTCTGCTGGAGGAGGTGGAAAGGAGAAATACTCTTCTTTTCGATGGGATTGCTAAATTTGTTAAGAAAGGGAAAATTGAAATTGCCGATGGTGAATACTTGATGGCTGATACAGTGATCCCCAACGGGGAGACTTTAATTAGAGAAATACTCTTTGGTAAAAGGTACGTAAAGCAAAAATTTGGTGCTGATGTCCAGGTAATGTGGGCTGCAGATAGCTTTGGCTATAATGCGCAGCTCCCTCAAATATATAAGAAGTCGGGTTACAAGTATTTCGCCTGCCGGCGGGGAGTAGATAGGGACGAACCATCTGAATTCTGGTGGCAGGGTCTGGATGGAAGCCGGATCCTGGCTCATTGGATGCCCCTTGGCTATCGGGCGGGGCTTGACCTTAATGGATTGGAAGAAAGTTTCGATACGCTTAAAAGGAAAGCCAGTACGCGGCATATCCTGATGCCCTCTGGAAGTGGCGTGACTCTTCCGCAACCTGAAACCAGCAGGGTGGTAAAAAAATGGAACAGGAATCATCAGGACTCAAAGATGGAAATTTCTAACTCTCTGGATTTTTTCCAGGCATTGGAAAGGGATGCAAAAGACCTGGAAGTAAGAGAGGGTGAACTCTATTCCGGCAAGTATTCTGAAGTTTTCCCCAATGCCTGTTCCAGTCGCATGTGGATAAAACAGAGTTTGAGGGAATATGAGAACCTGATACTGGCTTGTGAAAAATGGGCTACTGTTGCCTGGCTGCTGGGAATCCCTTATCCCGTTGATATGTTTAAAGATAGCTGGAAGAAAATTCTATGGGGGGCTTTCCATGATGTGGTACCTGGAACGGGAATGGATGAGTGCTATGAAGAAGCGAGGGATAATTTCGCCTATCTTCGAAATCGTCTACCCCAGACTATTCAGGATTTACTCTGGCTCATCTCCAGAAATTTGAAAGACCGTGAAGATGTTATCGTGTTTAATCCCAATTCCTGGGAAACAAGGGAATGGGCTGAAGTCGACCTGTGGTTTGAGAAGGGGAAGGTTAAGAGGATAGATGGCTTGAAAAGTGGTACAGAAGAAGTAGAGGCAGAGGTGCTGGAAGCTACCCGCTATGCGGATGATTCTTATCAAACTGTCAAGCTAGGTTTTGTAGCTACTGTGCCCGCTCTGGGATATCGAACTTATAAAGTCTTAAGGAAAAATCCAAGGAAATCTTCTGTTCCAAAGATCAAAATCAGTGGTAATACCATTCAAAATCAGTTCTTTCAGGTCAGAGCTGATCCATCCAATGGGCTAATAGAGGTCTTTCAGGATGGAAAAGCGATAGTAAGTGGGAATGAACTGGTGCTGGAAGAAGAAACAGGGGATCTTTATTATCATCGTCAGGACCTAGCGCAAGCTTTTAAGACGGAAAGGGGTGGGGGAATAAAATATGGCAAATTCATAATGAAGCGCTTCGAGGTCAATAAAACTCCTCTCAGGAGTGTAATTAATATTGAAGGCGACTATTTTTCTTTAAGATGGCCTTATCGGCTCGTAGATAAGCAACCGACATTGCTATATCGCCACAAATATCTTTCCTTTACCAAAAAAATTACCATTTACCAGGATATACCCCGGATTGATTTCTTAACCACCATCCATAATCGCCATCCTCAAGTGAGAATAAGGGTCAAATTTTCTACCGATATTGATTCCCCCCAGTATCAATCTGAAACTCAATTTGGTGTGGTAAACCGGCCTGCAAATCAATATTACTTACGTCCTGAAGATGAGTGGGTAGAAAATCCATGCGGCGTCTATCCCTCACTGAACTGGATCGATTATTCGGATGGAGAGAAGGGGGTTGGACTCATTAACAAGGGTCTGCCTGCCCATGAGGTAAGGGATGGTGAGCTCTATATAACCTTGCTGCGGAGCGTGTTAATGCTCTCCTCAGACGGAGAAACAGGACCGGCGATTCCCGTGCCAGATGCTCAGGAATTCAAAACTTATTCTTTCGAGTATTCTCTCTTTCCGCATGAAAAGAGTTGGAAAGAGGCCAGTACTTTCAAGACAGCTTACCAGTTTAACAACGGGTTGATTGGCTTTCAGTTGCCGGTTGAAAGGCGCAAGAAAATTAGAACGCTACCATCTCGGGTTTCCTTTGTGGAGGTCAAGCCTGATAATCTTATTCTGGTTACTTTGAAGAAGTCAGAGGATGACAATAGAGTGATAATGAGGCTATTTGAGACGAAGGGCGAGAAAACCAGAGGAGAAATAGTCCTGTTTAAGGAGCCTAGCTTCGTGGAGGCAGTCAACTTGTTGGAAGAAGAAGAGGTAAGAGAGAATATGGAATGTAGAGGCAAGCAAATACGGCTTCAGGTTGAACCTTTTGAAATAGTGAGCCTGAAAGTAAAGTTTTAGATATCGTAGTAAAGCAGTTCTTCCCGATTTTCGCTTGCCTCGCGCACCACTACTCCGGTGGGGTTAACGATCATGCTGTGACCAAGGCTGATATGGTCACCTGTGGATCCGACTGCATTGGCTTTGGCTATGAATATTCCGTTTTCTACCGCTCGAGCAATAGGCAAAGCGCGGTTCTTCTCTAACTTGAGTTTTGTTTGATCGTAGGGATAGTAGTGAGCTGACAGGAGAAAGATGATCCTCGTTCTCCTTCTGGCATACTCGAATGCCAGCGAAGGATAATTCTGATCCCGGCAAATCAGAACGCCGCACTTGGTGTCCTTCACTTTGAAGGACAGTATATCCTTCCCTTCGACGAAATATCGTTTATCAAAATCGGTCAGGTTGTTCTTGAAATACCTCATTCTCGCGTTTGGCGATATGACCAGCGCTGCGTTATAGGCTTTTCCCCCCTCGATGTATGGGCTCCCTATCAGGATGGTGATGCCTTGATTGGCGGCTATTTCTTGTAGCTCATCCATTGCTCTAATTACCTCGTCCTGGCTGATCGTGCGGAAGTCTCTTAAATAGCCTGTAAGAGCACATTCCGGGAAGCATAAAATATCCAGGTCTAGCTTTGTCGCTGACTCGATGCAGGAACGCACCTTCGCCATGTTCAACCCTATGTCATTGTGAAGAGCAATTTGAGCTATGCCCGCTTTCAATGTAAATCTCCCTGCCCGGATAAGATATTATTTTCGCAGTTTCTCTGATCCTTCTTTCATATAACCAGTGACTCTGAGGTTGATTATTGCAGTGGTTCTTATCTGCTCTCGAATTTATTATAATCTCATAGTTGAGGAATTCATGATCTGGCTATTTTACTTCTGTCATTAGTTTTATCACAGTCAAAGATAAATGAGAAGTATATCTAGATTGAATATCTTAAAGTGCAACCGGGACCACGGCATGAATTTATCTGGACAGCAATAACTACTTCATTTTCGGTTGCCAGAAGCATTTTTATCGGGCAACCATATGGTGTGGTAAACTGGTGAGATATAGGAACGAAGTTAATGGTTTATCTGGCAGAATTACAGGATGAGCACATCGACTACTACATGAAGCTTTCCAGTGATCCTGAATTAATTGCTACCATGGGGTGGAAACCCTTCTTACCCGAAGATAAAGAAAGGTTTGCCCTGTTTCTGCGGATACTTAGCCTGCCAAACTTGGATAATGGATTATCCATAGTGCGGAGCATTGTAAGCGCTGCTGATAATAAAGCCATTGGTTTCGCTTCTATTAAAGGAATTAGCGAGGCAGAATGCCGTGCGGAGGTAGGAATTGCTATTATGGAAAGAGAATGTCGCGGCAAAGGGTATGGCACAGAAGCTCTAAGGCAGGTAGTAGACTACGCTTTCAATGATCTGGGGCTCGTTTGTCTTGGCCTCACTGTTTTCCCATTTAATCAAAGGGCTATTCGATCCTATGAAAAAGTAGGATTTCGCAAGACGGCGTTTTTGGGAAAAGCGTGGTTGCTCCCCAACGGCGACTATGCCGATATGTGGGCGATGGAAATGTCGCGCGACCAAGCTACTACAGCGGAGAAAGAAGAATGATCTTTAGCTTGTATTGGTAAATTGGCTGATAACACATTTGATAACAAATTCAGGCAGTCCCATATGGGAAAAGCCCTGAAAAGAAATTTCCCTATGTGTTCTGGCTGTTCGGGCAAAAGTAGGCAATGCGCCCCGAGATTTTTCGCTTTTCAGATCAGACTCGCATACAGGACATCTGCCGCTCTTTTCGCGATTGACAAAACTGAAAAGGGCACGGGTATGCTCAGGAGAAAGGTCTCTCTCTTTGAAATAATTGAGATATCTAGTCATGCCGAAGTGAAATATTATCCACCCGTTATCGCTTATTTTTACCAGAAGATACTTGCCATGACGAGCGGTAGACTCAAATTTATACTCCTGCACTCTATGCAACTCCTGCGGGGGATAGGTCATCAAGAGTATTCTTGGCGAGCAACTCGGCCTTTTCAATGGACTGATTCATGGCAGTACTATCCAGGTATTTTCTGAATACTTCCACGTCCGGCAACACTGGCATCTTTCTCTTACTTTCAGGTTGGTAGCTATTTATTTTTCCATCAGCAGTTCCTGCAATTTCAGAGCGTTCTGAACAGCGTAGCCTTTCTCATCATTATCAAAATAGCAAAATATCTCTTTCCCTTCCTCTGCCCAGCCTGAAAATACTTCCGCCCAGGATGAAAGGGCCCGGTCATTGTATTTCCCTATGTAGGCTCCATCCGGGCCGTGTAGCCTCACATATATGAAATCAGCAGTTACTGATGAGGGCGATTGCCTCTTCTCAAAGTCGTATATACAAAAGGCGGCTCCTTTCTGAGTCAGTATCTCTTCAGTTCGATTGATGAACCAGGTTGGATCTCGCAACTCAAAAGCATAGCGATGATCCCTCGGTAAAGCGTTAAGAAATTCCTCTAGCCGTGATGGGTTGACATGCCACCTTGGTGGAAGCTGGAACAGGATGGGACCTAGTTTTCTATCCAGCACGCTCACTCTATCGATAAAGGTGTATATGGAGTCGTAGGGAGAATTTAGCTTCTTCATATGAGTTATATAACGGCTGGCTTTTACGGAGAACGTGAAGTTGTCCGGCACTGAGTCTCGCCACAAGGCGATAGTCTTGCTATCAGGCAACTGGTAGAATGTGTTGTTAATCTCAACCGTTTGAAAGTATTTCGTGTAATTTTCGAGAAGATCTTCATTGGGCAGGTCCTGGGGATAGAAGGGGCCTTTCCAATGCTGGTAATGCCATCCTGAAGTGCCTATGTTTATTGATTTCGCTCTGCTCATTTTGTCCCTTCGTTGCGCAATGCTTCGGAACTGCGCAGACCTTTCTTGCCTCTATTGTGAAATAAGGCTGTTAAACGTTGTTTCATCGATGGTTTGAACGCCATGCTTTCTGGCCTCCTCGAGCTTACTGCCTGGTTCTTTGCCGACTACGACGAAGTCGGTATTGCTGCTTACGCTGGAGGAGACTCTGCCTCCCAGAGATTCAACGATGAGCTTTGCCTGCGACCGGGTGTATTTGTCCAGTGAGCCGGTGAACACAAAAATTTTATCTTCTAAAGGCGACTCTGCTTTCCGTTCTACCGTTTCTTCGATTTCCATTCCGGCATCAAACAGCCTGCTCAATACCTTCTGGTTTTCCTCTTCCTGGAAGAATTCTACGATGCTCAACGCAATCTTAGGACCTATCTCCGGGAATTTTTGCAGGTCATCTCGATTTGCTTTCTTTATGGCATCCAGGCTCGCAAAATTCCTGGCGAGCACCCGCGCTGTGTGGTCACCGACGTGGCGGATGCCCAAGGCGTAGAGAAAGCGGTCCAATCTTGGCTTCCTACTTGCTTGAAGAGCTTCATGAAGTTGAGTGGCTGACTTCAAGGCGAATCCCTTAAGCTGCAGAAGTTCATCTATAGACAGCTGATAGAGGTCAGCTATATTCTTCACCATTCTCTTGTCCACAATTTGCTGTGCCGTTTTCTCACTCAAGCCTGCGATGTTGAGTGCTTCTCTGGAAGCGAAGTGTACTATGTGTTCGACAAGCTGAGGAGGGCAGGAAAGCCCCGCGGAGCAGAAGTGATAAGCGCCTTCTCGAGCTATCTCGCTACCGCAAGCCGGGCAGAGCTTCGGCATGTTGAACTTCTCTTCTCTCTTTCTGCCGAGTTCCTCCACTCTTTCTACTACTTCTGGAATCACGTCACCGGCTCTTGCGACCCGTACTTTATCGCCGACGCGGATGTCCTTTCTGTGGACTTCATTCTCATTGTGCAGGGTGGCCCTGCTGATAGTGACGCCGCCAACATCTACCGGCTGGAGAAGTGCAACGGGCGTCAGCTTCCCCGTTCTTCCCACCTGTACAACTATATCTTCAATTCGGGAAATTTCTTGCTTTGGCGGAAATTTCCAGGCAATAGCCCAGCGCGGGCTACGCTGACGTTCTCCCAACTTTTCTCTCAGCTCTAGGTCATCCAGCTTGATTACAAGCCCATCTATCTCATACTCGAGATCATCGCGCTGGTCCAGCAGTTTCCTGTAACCCCTCTTTATGTCCTCGAGAGAGAAGCACCTGGTATTATACGGATCTGTTTTGAGTCCCCATTTCGCAAACTGTTTCAACGTCTCCCAGTGCGACGCCATTTTCTCTCCGTTGATGGCAAGCACATCATAGAACCGCACATCGAATGGCCGCCCTGCCACCAACTTCGGGTCAAGCTGGCGCAGCAGACCAGCGGTGGCATTGCGCGGGTTAGCGAATGGTTCTTCCCCCTTCTCCAGCCGCTCTTTGTTTAACTCGTGGAATCCTTTCTTGATCATGAAAACTTCTCCTCGCACCGCTATAACAGAAGGCAAGCTGGTTGTGTTCTGGAGGCGCAAGGGAATGGAGTGAATGGTCTTCAGGTTCCTGGTGATATCTTCTCCTGTTTGCCCATCTCCTCGGGTAGCGCCATATGTGTATCTTCCATTTTCATAGACAATTTCCACGGAGATGCCGTCAAATTTTGGTTCAAGTACGAACGCGATTTCCTCTCTTGCGATATTTCTCTGCACGAAGTTAACAAAATCACCAATTTCCCTTTCATCCAGGACTGCATTCAGGCTGAGCAAGAGTGCTTTGTGATCTATCTTTTTTAGTTTGCTTGCTGGCTCTGCCCCTATGCGATGAGATGGAGAATCGGGAGAGTCAAGCTCAGGGAAAGTATCCTCGAGCTGTTGAAGGCGGCGAAAGAGTTCGTCGTATCTGGTGTCTGATATCAGAGGTTGATTCTTTACATAATAAAGATAGTTGTGATATTCAATTCCTTCTCTCAGGGCTTCAATTTCTGCTCTGGCCTCTTCCGCGTTCATCTCCCCAGTATCTTTGAAATCCATGGTTACCTCTCGTCATTTCTTGAGCAACTTTTGCAATTCTTTCCTGCTTCTGGTGTTTAAAACGTCTTCTGGTTCCAGCCACCCTCGGCGTGCCTGGTAAATGCCGAAGCGCATGGAGTCAAACTCGTTGGTGCTGTGAGAATCCGTGGAAATGGCAACCATGACGTTCATCTCTTTGGCCATCCTGGCATAGACCTCTGTAAGATCAAGCCGGCTGGGCTGAGCATTGAGCTCAAGTATGCAACCGGTCTCCCTCGCTGCCTTCATCAGGCGTTCCATATCCAGTTGATATGGTTCGCGTTCGCCAATTATCCTCCCGGTGGGATGAGCCAAGATGGTAAAATAGGAGTTATCTATGCCCCTGATAATGCGCTCCGTTTGCTTGTCGGCTGGTAGATTGAACTTGTAGTGTACTGCACAGACGACCAGATCCAGCCTTTTCAGTATGTCATGAGGTAGATCCAGTGAACCGTCTTCTAGGATATCCACCTCGATACCTTTTAGCAGGACGATTCCATCCAGCCTGTCGTTGAGTCGCTCTATCTCGTCGATTTGCTGGGCTAGGCGTTCAGCATCAAGGCCGTGGGCTACAGTTACGTGCTTGGAGTGGTCGGTGATGGCCAGATATTGATATCCTTTCTCTTTGGCAGCTCTGGCCATTTCTTCTAGGGTCGAACGTCCGTCAGTCGCACTGGTATGGGAATGGAGATCCCCATTAATATCTTGTAGCGAAATCAGCTTGGGTAGCTTGCCTTCCTGCGCTGCTTCAATTTCTCCATTGTTTTCGCGCAGCTCCGGTTCTATATAGGGAAGGTCTACCCTCGCGTAAATTTCCTCCTCAGTTCTTCCAGTGATTAACTCGTCGCCTTGGAAGACGCCGTATTCATTTATCTTGAGGCCTTTATTCACCCCCTTCTTGCGAATGGCAATGTTATGAGCTTTGGAACCAGTGAAGTAATGCATGGCTGCACCATAGCTGTCTTCAGCTACAGATCGCAGGTCTATCTGTATGCCGGAGCGCAGTATCACTGTGGAGCGGGTTTCGCCTCTGGAAACGATGCGTTCTACGTCTTCATATTCTGTGAACTGCTGCATGACATCGGCTTGCTTTTCATGAGTCACCAGTATGTCCAGGTCCCCTACCGTTTCTTTCCTTCTCCTGTAGCTGCCGGCAATTGCCACGCGCTTTACGCCGTTTATCTTCTTCAGATATGACAGTAAATCCTTGCCTATCTCTTCAACGGTGAAAAGCTTATAGCGCTTTTCGCTGGTTCCTGCTTTGCCTCTGCGCTTTATGTCTTCCAGGATATTCTCCTCCATCTTGACAGAAAATCCTGGTAGCTCTCGCACCTTGTGTTGTTTGGCTGCTGCTTCCAGTTGCTCGATGCTGGTAACTCCTAACTTCGAATATAGCACCCCGGCGCGCTTGGGCCCCAGCCCTGGCAGTCTGATAATATCGAGTAGCCCTGCGGGTAGCCTCTCCTTAAGTTTTTCTAGCTGAAGAAGCTTGCCAGTATTCACGATGTCGAATACTTTTACTGTGAGATCTTCGCCCAGTCCTGGAATGCGGGAAAGGTCTTCTTTCTGGTTTGCCATTTCTGCAATACTACGGGAGAAGACGGAGATATTCCGGGCTGCATTTCGATATGCGCGCACCCGATACTGGTTGGTACCCTCAATCTCGAGGAGATCGGCATATTCATTAAAAATTTCTGCAATCTCTGTATTATGTACAGGCATTGATCACCTCGTACAAGATCAGCATTTTAGCACTACTTGATTGCCCTTTCATGTTGCTCCTCTTCCCTTCCTCAAGAGAAACTTCATCTTGGATTCGCTAGCTGAAGCCTTGTAATCCTCTCCCGACAAGGGCGTTTCATTTCTTGTGTTTGTTTGCAATAAAACGAATTAGATGCTTCTTAGCCTTACTGCTCCTGTTGGGCCAAGTTTTCCCGTATACTTGTTGTTCCTGCTTGTATGGATAGCCAGTTCACGTCATCAGGAATATCTACTCTATCTCAATTTCCTCTTCCTCCGGTTTTATTAGCAGGATGGGGAGACCGGATTTCTTGAGCACATGATCGGCAATGCTGCCAAAGACAACGCGTCCTAACCCGCTGTGCCCGTGAGTGGCAATGCTAATTAGGTCAATGGAATTATCTCGAGCATAGCTGACGATGGCGTTGCCAACGGGCGATCTTTCTATAGCTACGCACTCCACGCTGATTCCCTGCTTGGACAGCGGCTCAGCTATCCGCTCTAGATAGGCTTTTGCTTCTCTCAATGTCCTGTGGAGGGTCTCTTCTATCAAGTTACTGGTCTGCGCTGGTGCTCTATGTGCCCCTGCCGCAGCAATCATTGTAGAAACAGTAACTACTTGCAGCAGCGTTACTCGACTGTTAAAATGCAGAGCTTCCTCTGTAGCATAGGGTAGAATTTGCTCAGAGAGTTTGGACCCATCCAGACAAACTAAAATTCTCTTAAACATACTGCCTCCTTTTCCACCGCGTATACGTTTCGTTTTTTCTGTTATAGATCCAGCTTTAATTTCCCTATGGGGTGAATATTAATTCTTAAATTAGAGCTGCCGGAACTCCATGCCCATGAATAGGTGGCTTTAATCTGATGATTTACGTTGATATGTTAAATTATAACCATCTGTCTGCTGCTCAATCAACAACCCTTGTGACGCAAATATGTCTCGGTCAGGCGCTCGCCTTTCGCCTTGCTATAGGCCATTGAATGATTTAGCTCATGTTCTCCGTTTTTATATTTTCCACGTTTGGAATATACGATGGGATGTAATCACCTCTGTATATGCAGGAAGGCTTTTCCAACCTGGTTATTAGTGGAGAGCACATGCTGTGTGGATGCGTGGAAATTACAAAGATAGCGTTACATGTGCATATTATCTGATAAGATTTCCCTTCTATATGTCCTCAAAGGATTTTGGTGCCTGGGTTTTCATGATTTCTCTGATTCTTCCTGCCACTGCTCGCATTTCAGGAAGGGATCTTCTATCAGACCTGAGTTTGATAAAGTGTCGTAGTTCTCTGAAGTTCATCGTCATGACTATTTGAGATTCGCAGGCATTGGGCAGTACATAGCGGGCTATTTCGGGCTTGATGCCGAGGTTAAGTAGCTGCTTGTAAGATGACCAGGCATGCTGCATTGCTGATTCAAAAATAGAGGGTGCATCTGGTGTTGCCGCATTGATCTCGGGCGGTGTAATAAACTGCGGTTTAATTTCCCTTACATACCTCTGGCTTCTCTGGCTGTAGCTGGCTGTTCTGTGGCGTACCAGCTCATGAGTTAAGGCTCTGCTTGCTCTGATGTAGAAGGTGGCAGAAGCGTGCTCTATGACTGATTCATGCCCCATCTCTATCCATTTTTGGATGCGGTCGGATGTCGTGCCCAGTTTATCTGTACTGTCCCAGCATAGCCTGCCAGCGTACTCAATGAGTTCTTCAGGGCCGGTGAGATGGCTTTCATTTTCTTCTGGCGATGCTGCTGTCGCACTGATTGGCCCTGTAATTGCCAGTAATTTTACTTCAATGTTGTAAATCTCTGTCATATCGTCTTTGGAGTTCTCCTTATTAACGTTTTTTGGGGAAAAGATATTTATTTCCATTTACTAGATTTTATCCTGCCCACAAATTTTCGGCTACTTTGTGAAGTGGAGTGGGGATATGCGCATGATATCATTGCTCTGATTCATCAGGCATTACAGTGAGAACGGAATTAAGAGAAGTTTCTCTCTTTACGAAAATGTGCAGAGCATATCCGATAATCAGTGAGCTCAGAATTGTGAGAATGGATAGAATTACTGCGTAAATCCATCCAAAATAAGAGATCATTACGGGTAGAAGGAATGGCTTGACTGCTCGGCTGTGGAGAAATACTGCAACAGGGAAGTTCCCCGCTCCTCTTTCTCTCATGTCCTTGAGCAGGGGATACCATGCATATATGGGGCCCATCGAAGCGATCCCCGCTGTTGAAGACAGAACGAAGCTCTTGATTCTGGGTTTTCCGCCAAGGAAATTTTTGATGTGCGCCGGTTTCAAGAACAGATTTGAAGCCAGCAGTAGAATAAAAACAAGGATCAGCGGAATCAGCATGTTGAAAAGTATATTCCCGCTGTTCTTAAGCGCCTGAAAGGCTTTATCCGGGGCGAGTAAAAGGAGCGCTCCGTAGATTGCCAGTACTGCGAGTGGGAAAATGGACATGCGGATTGCAGGTCTTGATGTTTCGGCTTTTGGTGAATTTTCTTTTTTCAATAAAACTACCTACATAATATTTAGAATTGTTCCCGTGACGATGGCGATGGGAATTGCCATGACAAAGCTTAGGGCATTTCTCAGTAGCGCGAATTTCTTGCCCAGAGAAGCCATCTCGGCGGGTAGCTGTACCAGCCCAATGGTTACCCACGAGATAATGAGAGCTGTTACGGCGAACAAGCTCACGCCCCGGGTCAGTAGCTCCTGCCCGATAACGTAACTGTTGATGGCATTTCCAGCTAGAATGCTTCCCATGAATGTTCCCCAGAGGGTATCCAGTACTACATTGCCTGAGAAAATGGATGCCAGTAGATCCTCTGGCATAAATTCATTGAACAGCCCTATGAGCAACATCACTCCTATTAGTACAGGCATCATTTTTATGAACTGTCTGAAAGAGCTGTTTAGTGACTGAATTAGAGTATATTTACTAATTATGCTTCTTCTTTCTTCAACAGTAGCAGCAATTTTTATATCTCTCTGAATCTTTCCTTCTCGATATTGTTGAATAACTTCTTTTACTGTCCCGCTGAGGTTACTCAGGACTTCGATGCCGTTCGATTCTAACTGGTGGCGCGCGCTTGGGTTGCAGTAACCAGTCAAAACAGTTTTAACTTCTTTGCTGATAGCAAGAACGATAGTATGGATGCCAGATCCTTTTTGACTCAAAGCGTTGGGATTGAGGACTACCTCGATGCGGTTGCTGTCCAGGTCAACGATTGAGAGGTACCTTGCTGTTCCAAATTTATGGGCAACTTTAGCCTCTACATCTGGGCCATCAGAGGTAACGGCAATTTTCACTGAGAGTTAACGCGCTCCTGAACGCTATTTTCTCGTATCATCTTACTCAAGCTATATCTCTATGATTTTGCCTGCTCCTCCTGCAAGGTACTTGTTTGGATATCTGGACTTTATCTCTTCCTGATACTGAGTACAGTGACAGGGGCATACCTGATCCAGTTCTTCGAGAAGGATGAATTCCTTGAAGCCATGCAACCCACCGATGAGAGCAGATACTTTCCCTACTTTTGAAGCTGCGCTGAGAATGTTCCTCACGCCGGGATGTGAACAGCCTGCGATTACTACTATTCCTGAACCTGTTCTTACTATCATGGATTGCTCTATGCCTTCAAGCTCTCCCGAGGAAAAGACATTTTCATGGATTTGCATAGGAGCCTCTATTTCCGTAACGTTTTTAACACCACTGACCTTGCATGAAACGGGAACGAAGATGTGAGCATCTTCATTTTTCTCCAGGAAATTCTGCAATCCTCCCGTGTGATCCCAGTGGTAGTGAGAGATGAAAACCTCTGGAATGTCTTCAGGATTAATTCCCAATTTTTCCATGTTGTGTATCAAGATTGCGCCGTTGGCTCCTGTGTCGAAGAGGATTGGAGGAGTATTTTCCACTTCGATGAGGCAGGAAAAGCCCCAATCGGCCTGAAGGTCTTCACGGTAAACTTTATTGTCATAGATAATGGTAAGTTTCAATTTGCCTCCTTTTCGCTTGAATTTATTCCGTGCGCAATAGCCTGCTCGCCATGGTTATTGTGAAACCTGCCCGCGGAGAAGATCCCTGTTGGAGCAGTTCGATACGATTTACTTTCCCTTGATTTTGTTGAAGAGTTGAAGTGGTCTCTTCCAGGTGAAAATTATCTTGTTTCAACAAATACTTGATTTCTTCATAGCTGTAGAATGTAGCATGTTTATAAAATGGATGTCCTGCTTCCTTCTTTTTCTGGTAAAGCTGGCCCCATTTGCTTTCCCTTAAAATTATTCCCAGCACAAGTTTTCCATCTTGTTTAAGAACTCGAGCGATTTCGTGCAGGATATCTGAGGGAGAGATCGCGAAACATAGAGTTGTAATGAGGAAAACCGTTCCAAAAGAGCTATTCCTGAACGGCATTTGTTCTCCTGTTCCCAGCAAAACAGGGGCATTCCTGCTTCTTGCTATTTCCAGAAGTCTGACTGAGAGGTCTAGACCAAAGTCTATACCTAGGGCCTTAAGAAAGCGTCCGCTGCCCGTTCCTACCTCTAGCCAGGGTCTGGGTAGCGATGGAAGAATTTGTTGCAGGGATTTGGTTTCTGAGGCAAATATAAATTTGCCCTCCTGATCAAACCAGGCATCGTAAGCTGCTGCCTGAGAATCAAAGATGGATTTATTCGATTTCGACATCAAATTAATTCTGCCTCGCATTGGAAATACTCACCAGGAGTGCCTCTCCTTGCTTCGGTCCGGGTTTTCCTGAAGATGGGCATCCCTTATTTAGATCACCGTCTCACTTGTGTTTGCTGCCAATCAGGTATAACAAGCGCTATTTGAGGAGAGACCGTCCTAGCCTTTCAATAATTGCCTTATTTTAATTAACGTTAATTGGCGATGTGTTGAGCCTCCATTTTCTCATTGAGTGCAATTGCCATGTTGCCACAAGCAGCGTTTCTATTGCAACTATTGATTGGGGGAATAGCGTTCTCCATTCTATTATTTTTTGCTCTGTGCTATAACCTGCAAGGCTTTATCTCCAGAGTCTGCAGGGGAGCGGAATCGTAACGCTCACTTTTTTAATGTTTATCGAACTTGACACGCGGTCAGTGATTGGCCTGTTTTATTCTTTTACTGGCCTTCATCGATGATGTCGTCGAGCCCCTCTGGTCATATGTTTATCTGGCACTCCTGTTCTCTCCATCGGGGCAATTTCTATGAGATCGCCCTCGTGAGTTATACTTTATCAGCAGATAAATATTTGGAGCTACTGCCTGTAGAGAGGTTGGCTGTTTTACAAAGTTGCCTATGGATTCTATCGAGCTTTATCCTGATCTGGTCCACTGTATTGAAACGGTAGCCAGAGAAAAGTATTGGAATATGGCCAGCGAGCTCATGGAAAGCAAAGTAGCGCAGAGCGAACTCGCGAGCAAAGTTGAACTGATGAGGGAATTTTTGCAATCTGCGCAGTTTTCTCTTCTCCGCAGGAAGAGCGAAAAGTATCTGGTAGCTGGCAAGAAAGTAAAATTTACGGTTTATTGGGCAGGATCTGGCGCTAACTGCGCAATGGAAGTGATTTAGCTTTGTCTTGCTTTCATATATGGAGTTAATGCTTCTGGCAATACCACTGTGCCATCCGCTTGCTGGTAGTTCTCCAAAATGGCGATGAAAACGCGCGGTAAAGCAACTCCTGAACCGTTAAGGGTGTGCACAAATTGTGTTCTGGCATTGGCTGCAGATCGATAACGAACATTGGCTCGTCTGGCTTGAAAATCTCCACAATTGCTACAGGAACTTACCTCGAGCCACTCGTTGCAACCGGGAGCCCATAACTCTATATCATATGTCTTGCAGGCAGCAAATCCCAGGTCGCCGGTGCACAATTGCACCACACGGTAGGGTAGCTCCAGCCGCTGACATATATCCTCGGCGTCAGCTATTAGCTTTTCCAGCTCTTTATCTGAGTTTTCCGGGTTGGTGAGCTTGTATAGCTCTACTTTGTCGAATTGATGCCCGCGCTTGATTCCCCTGGTATCTTTTCCAGCTGCCATTTTTTCCCTGCGAAAGCACGTGGTGTAGGCGACGTAATTGATTGGCAGACATTCGGCGTCGAGTATCTCGTCCCGATGAAAATTTGTCAGTGGCACTTCTGCCGTGGGAACGAACCAGTAGTCTTCTTCTTTGTCGTGATATAGATTGTCTCCGAACTTGGGCAAATTGCCGGAGCCCACCATGCATTCTTTCTTGACCATAAATGGTGGATAGATTTCCTGATAGCCATGATCTATGACGTGGGTGTCCAGCATGAAAGATATCAATGCTCTCTGAAGATGAGCTCCCCAACCTTTAAGAGCGTAAAAGCGGCTGCCTGATAGCTTAACTCCTCTTTGAAAATCAATTATGTCCAGCTTCTCTCCCAGTTCCCAGTGGGGTAGTGGTTTGAAGGCGAATGTTTTGGGCTCACCCCATGTTCGTACTACGATATTACCACTGGCATCATTTCCCAGAGGCACGCTTTCATGGGGGATGTTGGGCAGGAGAAGCAACAAATTTTCCAGGTCGCTCTTGTTCTTGCTGGTTTCCTCCTGCAGGGCAGAAATTTCCTCTCCCATCTGCCTCATCTGAAGCGTCAATTCAGGTGATCTCTCCGATGGGTTGCTCATTTGCTTGCTCATCTTTTTGTGCTGTGCGCGTAGCTGTTCTTGCTGCTGGAGTGATCTCCTGTAGGAAGCATCGAGCTGGAGAATTCCGTCTATGTCAAAGTTTTCATTTCTTTTCTCCAGTGACCGTTTTACGAAGTCAGGGTTTTCGCGTATGAGTTTAATGTCAAGCATCTTTTCTCTTTAACTGGGGAAAGAGTATTACATCGCGTATGGATTGCTGGTTGGTGAGTAGCATTACCGCGCGATCGATGCCTATTCCCAGTCCTCCTGTAGGGGGCATGCCATATTCCATTGCCTGGAGGAAATCTTCATCGGCTACTTCGACTTCCTCATCTCCCAGGCGCTCCCGAGCTTGTTGCACAAAGCGCTCTCTTTGGTCTATGGGGTCATTAAGTTCTGTGAAGGCATTGGCAATTTCTATTCCAGCAATGAATCCTTCGAAGCGTTCCACCAGCCGGTCGTTATCTCTTTTTCTCTTGGCCAGAGGCGATATCTCAACAGGGTAGTCCACGAGAAAGGTGGGTTCTGTGAGAAATGGTTCAACGAAAGTGGACGTCAGATCGTCTATTAGCTTTCCTCTTCCCCTGCTGCTATCCACCTGCATTCCCTCTGCTATCATCCGGGATCTGAGGGAGCTTGCATCGGGATAGTCTTCGAAGTCTATTCCACAGTGAGACTTGATGGCTTCGCGCAGGGTAATTCTCTGCCATGGAGGAGTCAGATCAATTGTCCTGTCTCCGTAAGTTATTCTAGAGCTACTCAGGACTTCTCTGGCTATGTAAAAGAACATTTCTTCAACCATCTCCATCATGTCGAAGTAGTCGCTATAAGACTGGTAACATTCCAGCAAAGTAAATTCGGGGTTGTGCTTGATGGAAATGCCTTCGTTGCGAAAGGTGCGCCCTATTTCGTAAACCCTGTCGAATCCCCCTATTATCAACCTTTTGAGATATAGTTCCAGGGCGATGCGCAGGTAGAGAATTTCATCGAGGGCGTGATGGTGTGTTGTGAATGGGCGAGCCAGTGCTCCTCCCGCCTGAAGTTGAAATACGGGAGTTTCTACTTCTATAAAGCCTCTATTGTTGAGAAAACTCCTGATGGCGTTGATGATTTTGCTGCGGAGAATGAAAATCCGTTTTACTTCCTTGTTGCAGATCAAATCGAGGTAGCGTTGTCGGTATCGTACCTCTATATCAGCCAGGCCATGCCATTTCTCAGGTAAGGGGTGCAGTGATTTGGACAGCATGGTGAAATCGGATACTTCCAGAGTTAACTCGCCCGTTTTGGTTTGAAAGAGAGTGCCTTCTACTCCTATGAAATCACCGATATCAAATTTTTTCAGCAGATTATATCTCTCCTGACCGAGATTATCTCTGCGAAAGCAGAGCTGTATTTTTTCTTCCTCACCCTGGATGTCCATGAAGGATATCTTGCCCATGGAGCGCTTAGCTACTATGCGCCCAGCGAGCGATATTGGGCTGGAAGCTTCTTCTCTATCTTGCTGGTAAAGCGCAATTGCTGCTTTGATGCTGTGAGAGGGATGATAAGTATGAGGGTAGGGGTTAATGCCCTGAGAGCGGATCTCATCCAATCTCTCCAATCGCTGTTCTGTTATATCCTCCAGTCTTGATGGCATAGTCAAATTCCTATAATTTTTTTAGCCTCTTCAGCCAGATGCTCCGGTACCATTATTTTAACCTCTCCCCAGCCATTTATAGTAAGCCCGTAAACAAGGCCTGCACTCTCATAGCTTAACACAACGGGGATATCTTCGCTTTCCAGGTGGCTTTTAATTACTGCAGCTTCTCCTTGCTGGCAAATATGGATGATAGCTAACTTTCTCCTCGCTGTCATAATTATGCGGCTATTTTAGCAGAATTGTTCCAATCTGATGTTGCTAAAAATAACAATTAAATATAGAATTTACGATGCTGTTTTTTCTGCAGCAAAAAATCTAAAGGAGGCAGGTGATTTGTATGCACTTGGGAGACATTTGCTACTGGAACTAAAAAACTGCGACAAGGAGGCACTGGATAATTTAGATTTTCTTAGAGAATCTCTTGGCGAAGCTGCTGTTCAATGCGGGGCCACCGTGGTAGGCGAGGCCTTTCATCACTTTTCGCCCCAGGGAGTGAGTGGAGTGGTAAATATTGCTGAATCTCATATCTCTGTACACACGTGGCCTGAGTATGGCTACGCTGCTGTGGATGTTTTTACCTGTGGAGATGATGTGGAGCCGGAGAAAGCCGTTGATGTGATAATGCGAAGGCTCTCTAGCGAAAGTTGCTCCATGATCGAGTTGCGCAGGGGCATCGTGGAGAACAGCAAAGTTGAGTGTGCGGTAAGATGAAAGACGACGATCCAGATAAACGTAGATGGTTTCGTGATTATCTCAGGCCTGATGTTACCATGTTGTATCGGGTCAGGGAGGATGTGTTTAAGGGGCAAACCAAATATCAGTCCGTTGAGATTATAGACACGGCTGCTTTTGGCGTGTGTCTCGTGCTGGATGGTAAAGTTCAGTCCAGTTCGTCAGATGAGTTCATCTATCATGAGGCACTGGTGCATCCGGTGATGCTTGCTCATCATCGGCCGGAGAAGGTTATGGTTGCGGGAGGGGGTGAAGGGGCAACTCTTCGCGAGGTCCTGGCTCATGGCACAGTCAGTAAAGCCATCATGGTTGATATTGACGAAGAGGAAGTCGATATCTGTCGTCGCTTTTTGCCTTCGTTTCATCGAAATTCTTTTGATGATCCTCGAGCGCAGGTTTGTTTTTCTGATGCCCGGCAGTATCTCGAGGAAAGCAACGATAAATTTGATGTAATTATTATCGACCTGGTTGATCCTTTGGAAATGGGGCCGGCGCGGTTATTATACACTCAGGAGTTCTATCGACTGGTAAGTCAAAGGCTTGCGCCCGGTGGCATTATGTCTGTGCAGTCTGAGCCTGCCGGATGGCTGGATCTGGAAAACTTCGTTGCTATCATCAACACTTTGAAATCTGTGTTTTCTTTTGTCTCTCCCTATCGCGTCCATGTGCCTGCCTTCAATACCATGTGGGGTTTTGCTTCTGCTTCACAGAGCATCGACCCCGCGAAGCTAACGTCTGAAGAGATCGATGCCAAAATAACAGCAAGGTCTTTAAGAGAACTGAAGTACTATGATGGCTCTGCCCATCAAGCAATGTTCTCTATTCCCAAGCACATCCGTGGTCAGCTATCTCGCGCTACGGATGTCATCACCGATAGCCATCCTATATCTGCCTTTTGAGAAAGGTGGCTAGCCCTCTGGATTTATAAAGGCCCTTCCTTTTTCAAGAAGAGAACGTTAGCCCTGAATCACTTTTGCGAGTAATCATAAACTCCGCTGCCAGTTTTCCGTCCCAGCCGACCGGCCTTTACCAGTTTTACCAGGAGGGGAGAAGGCCGATATTTATCTCCTAGGGCTTTGTAAAAGTCTTCACAGATGTGGAGCACGATGTCGAGGCCTATCATGTCTGCCAGAGCAAGAGGGCCTATGGGGTGATTGCATCCCAGCACCATGCCCTTGTCAATATCTTCGGCGCTGGCTATACCCTCATCCAGAACGAAGAATGCTTCATTGATCATGGGGCCGAGAATTCTGTTGACGCAAAATCCGGGAGATTCTTTGACCACTATAGCTTCCTTGCCAATAACTTTGCCAATTTCCTGTGCTGTTTTCAAAGTCTCTTCTGAGGTGGTTATGCCTCTAATAATTTCTAGCAGTTTCATTACCGGCACGGGATTGAAAAAGTGAAAACCAATGCACTTATCGGGTTTGCTGGTTGCTGTGGCTATTTCCGATATGCTTAGCCCTGAGGTATTGGTGGCAAATATGGTGTCGGCAGGGCATAGTTCGTCCATCTGTTTGAAGATGTCCTTCTTCAGGTCCATGATTTCGGGGGCAGCTTCAATGACCAGATCTGCATCCTTGACTGCTTCTTTCATGTCGAGGACGGGAGTAATTCTGCTCATTATGGCATCCATATCGGATCGACTCATCTTTTGTTTTTCTACGCTGCGCTCCAGATTCTTCTTAATGGTGTTCATGCCATTATCGATGAATCTTTGTTCGATGTCTCTCATGGATACGGTGTATCCGGCCTGGGCGCAAACTTGAGCAATGCCGTTCCCCATCTGTCCTGCCCCCAGTACGCAAATCTTCTTGACTTCCATAAAAGCCCTCCTTCAACTTATTTGTGGCCGGTATAAGGAATCAGAGCTATTTTATTATATCCTCTGGATAATTGCGAGTTCTGATTAGCTATCAGGTGAACTCCTGTTGATCTCGGGCTCATTGCTTTGGAGTTACTCCTGGCGATGCTATAATAAGAGCCTGATCTATATGGATGTTCTTTCTGATCTCAACTCTGCCCAAAAGCTAGCCGTAGAAACTGTTGATGGGCCGTTACTTGTTCTGGCTGGCCCTGGTAGTGGTAAGACCAGGGTTATTACGCACAGGATCGCTTATCTGATCCTGGTTTGTGGTGTGGCTCCTCACCAGATCATGGCAGTTACGTTTACCAATAAAGCTGCTCGGGAAATGAAATCTCGACTGGAACAACTTGTGAGCCATGCCTGTGGTGCTTTGACGGTGGGGACCTTTCACGCTATTTGTGCTCGAATTTTGCGCATCGATGGTCAGGCTGTAGGGCTTGATTCACGGTTTGTAATTTACGATGACGCCGATCAGATTAACCTGATAAAACAGTGCCTTAAGGACCTGAATATTGATCAT
Organism: Dehalococcoidia bacterium; assembly: GCA_018399375.1. Taxonomy (GTDB): domain Bacteria; phylum Chloroflexota; class Dehalococcoidia; order GIF9; family AB-539-J10; genus M55B177. Next base: position 3,177 of record JAGYOV010000001.1, on the reverse strand, counting down.
AAGCGATACGCTCCTCGAGCTATCCTTTCCTCTATCAGTGCCGCCAAAAGCCGCCTTGTTGAACCGGCGCGGTACGCCAGGGAATCCAGCAGTTACTTTGAAGAGATAGTTTTGCGGGTTTATCAACTCTATCAGCGTTCGCTTGAGCAGAGCGGTGCGGTGGATTTTGATGATCTCTTGATGAAGGCGGTACAGTTGTTTGCAGAGAACCCTCAAGTGCGCGAGAGATACCAGTTGCGCTATTCCCATATACTGGTTGATGAGTTTCAGGATACCAATATTGCCCAGTATGCTCTTGTCAGACATCTGGTAGGAGAAAACAACAATGTATGCGTGGTCGGTGATCCTGACCAGTCAATTTATTCTTGGCGATCCGCTGATGCTCGCAATATAATGAATTTTGCCCGGGACTATCCCGGAGCCAAAGAGGTATTTTTGGAACAAAACTATCGCTCTACCAAGACCATCCTGGAAGTCGCCCAGGAAGTTATCTCGGTGAATGCGCGGAATAAGCCAAAAGGTTTGTGGACAGAGAACGATACTGGATCCAGGGTATGCATTTTTGATAGCTACGATGAAGAAGAAGAGGCTCGTTGTGTAGTTAACGAGATAGAGAAATTAGTTCATCAGGGGAGGATGTCTTTCCGGGACTGCGCTGTGATGTATCGGGTCAATGCTCAATCTCGAGCGTTTGAAGATGTCTTTGTGCGCTATGGGATGCCATATAAACTGGTTGGTGGTACTCGTTTTTATCAGAGGCAAGAGGTGAAGGATCTCATTGCTTACCTCCGGATCATTCGGGATCCGCGAGATACTATAAGCCTGACGCGGGTAATAAATGTCCCCAAGCGAGGTATTGGGCGGAACACTCTCGATAGCCTGTACGAGAGAGCGAGTAATCATGGCATCTCGCTATATGATGCTGTGAAAGAATCGGTTGAAAGAAATGTCTTCTCGGATCGCATTACCCGTTCGTTGAGCGATTTTTCTAGTTTTATTGATGAGCTTAGAGAAGAAAGTTATCGTTTGAGCCCTGTAGAGTTACTGGATAGAGTGCTGGAGCATTTCGGGCTTGAAGAGTTCATCCTGGAAAGAGGGAAAGGTGAAGAGCGCTGGGAAAATATAGTAGAGCTGAAGAGCGTTGCTGCAGCATACACGGGAGCTAATTTAAAGGATGTCCTGGATACTTTCCTGGAAGATGTCAGCCTGGTTGCTGATATAGATGAGTTGGACAGGGAAAGCGATGCTGTAACATTTATCACCTTGCACAAGGCAAAGGGACTGGAGTTCCCCGTGGTTTTTATCTCAGGTATGGAGGAGGGGGTTTTCCCTTACGGGAAGTCTATAGATAACCCCGAGGAAATGGAGGAGGAACGGCGTCTTTGTTATGTTGGCATAACCAGAGCTCAAGAGAGGCTCTATCTATTGTATAGCGTTCATCGCAATTTGTTCGGCAATGGATTGGGAGGCCGTCGCTCGCGCTTTCTCCTGGATATATCTCCTCACCTTCTGTCTGGTGCTGGAGATTGGCAGGAGAGCCGGAGTTTGACAGCGCCTGTTTACCAGGCGGTATCTTCCCAGCAGGCAAAGGAATTAGATCTGAAAGTAGGAGATCACGTGATGCACAACCAGTTCGGCCGTGGCGTGGTCATGAACTGCCTGGCTGTCAGAGATGATCACGAGATAACGGTAGCTTTCGAGAATGCTGGCGCGCGGAAGCTTCTGCTCAGCTTCGCTCCTCTGCAGAAGATATAGCTATTTATAGCTTTACTTTATTGTAGCGCACTGTAACTATTGAAGTCTTCCTTGATGGCTGCGACAAATTTCTTGATATCCATCTTCTTAGGAGCGGGAGTAATGTGTAAGGGAGGAGGCTCTTCTCCTTCCTTGATAATTGACTGGGAGGTGAGTTCTGAGAGAATTGCCTGTTTTAAATCTTGATCGCATAGGGGGGAATGATAAATGGTGCTCAGGGCCGACAGGAGCATGCCCTTGAGATGTTCATCTCCTTTCTCTTCATGGAGGTGAGGGTTTCTGGTTTCAATTTGGAATATATCTACTCCTTGCTCCATTGCTTTGCGGTCCCTGGTAGGTAGAATTCCTCCAAAGTTCTCAAAGATGGAGATCAGCTCTTGTGGCTCCACAGCATATCCGGCAGCATAGGGCAGAGTCTCTGCTAACTTCATGCTTATAGCGTGCTCTCCTGCATTGCCTGTCCTTACTACTTCGGTTTCAAATCCTATTTTACTGGAGATCAGTGAGTTCATATATTTATTGGTGACTTCTGATACCCTCCCCCATTTTTTAAAATACAGGCCGGCTGATAGTTTGGGTTTATATCGCCATAATATTCTCACCATGCTGTAATCTGACTTGGCCATGCTAAAACCCGCAGCATAATTCCGAACGTACTCCAGTATCGCACCAGGGAAATAATTATCGGCATCGACAAAGCCAACATATTCTTTGCCTGCCACTTTGGCCATGAGCATTCCTATCATCATGGCTGCGCACTTGCCATCGCGCACCAGCCCATCTTCACCGAGCAAGTCTTCGTAGCCAGCTTCTGCCAGAGCTTCTGAAATAGCGGGATCTTTTTGATGGATGATCAGTGCTTCTCTAGAGGTATAACGACAAATTTGGTTTAGAGCGTCTCCTTCCATTCTGAATCTGTCGATCTTTTCTATCTGGCTGTTGGATACCGTTATTATCATGCAGTCATGCGGTACACCACTTATTACTCCCTCGAAGAGTTTGAGTTTCTCATCCTTGATGGGAATAACGATGGCCATCTTATTCTCAAAGTGTTTTATCGTTTCCTCGTCTACCTTCATTACTCCCATGGCACCATATGGGGGCAGCTCACTCTTCATTCCTGAATCTAGCGCTACTACTGCTTGTGGGTGATTCATTCTGACTGAGCCAAAGCGCTCTGTATACCTGGGACTCTCTATATACATCTGCCTACCTCCTTGCAAGAGGGATAAATAACATCGGGACTATTGTTGTACAATGGACAGCGAATACCGTTTTGTTAGTATAGCATGCTGTAGTTATGGCAGACTAGTTCATCTACAGCAGAAGAAAGACTAAAAACTGGCAATAAAAGGTCAATATAAGAAAGTGAAGTATATATAAATATTTTTGCTTAAAGAGACAGTGGATTAATTTGGATCC